>JAXIPH010000166.1:0-11442 GCA_045403035.1 Thermoleophilia bacterium
CTCTTCCGATCTCCGGGCACTCCGGCGCTCTCGAGCGCCCCACGGATCTCGGGGTCCTCGCGGAAGCGGCGGGCCTTCTCCGCCAGGGCGAGGTACGTGCGCATGCAGCCGGCGGCGAACTCCCAGACGCCGCCGCCGGTCTCCACGCGGTAGGGGCGCGCGTCGAAGTGACGCGGGCCGGCGTAGCCCGACTCCTCCAGCAGCATCACCAGGAAGAACGCCTCCCCGAGGTCCTCCGCTCCGAAGCGGAAGTCCTGGTCGTAGCGCCCGATGCGCTGCGCGTTGAGGTCGATGTGGAAGAGCTTCCCGGCCTCGATCGCCTGGGCGACCGCGTGGTAGAAGCTGAGGCCGGCCATGGTCTCGTGGGCCACCTCGGGGTTGACCCCCACCATCTCCGGGTGCTCCAGCGTCTGAATGAACGCGAGGGCGTGCCCGACGGTCGGCAGGAACATGTCGCCGCGGGGCTCGTTCGGCTTGGGCTCCAGCGCGAAACGGGTGGGGTGCCCCTGGTCGCGCACGTACTCGCACAGGAAGTCGAGCGCCTCGCGGTAGCGCCTCAGGGCGTCGAGGGGCGGTTTGGCGGCGAGGGTCTCGACGCCCTCGCGGCCGCCCCAGAAGACCTGGATCTCGGCGCCGAGCTCAACGCCCAGATCGATCGCCCGCATGGTCTTCGCGATCGCGAAGCGCCGCACCTCGGGGTCGTTGCTCGTGAAGGCGCCGTCCTTGAAGGCCGGATGGCCGAACAGGTTCTGGGTCGCCATCGAGACGACCATCCCCGTGTCCTCCAGCGCCTGCCGGAAGCGGCCGATGATGGCGCGGCGCTCGCTGGGCGTCGCGTCGAGGGGAACCAGGTCGTCGTCGTGGAGGCTGACCCCCCACACGCCGAGCTCCGCGAGCTGCCGCACGGTCTCGGACGGATCGAGCGGCGGCCGGGTGGGCCCCCCGAACGGGTCGCCGCCGCGGTGACCGACAGTCCAGAGCCCGAAGCTGAACCGGTGCTGGGGCCCCGGCTCGGGGACGCTCATCCCGCCCTCCCCGTCGTCGCGGTCTGCGTGACCTCGGGAACCAGGGTGGGGTCGGCGAGCAGCGGGGCGAACGCCAGCTCGGCGGCTCCGAGCAGCGGCGCCTCCGAGCCGAGGCGGGAGGCGACGACCGCCACCGACGCGCGCGGCGCGGGCAGCGCGCGCGCGTTTAGCGCCTTCGCGATCTGGCTTTCCACGTGGTGGTGGATGCGCGCGAAGTAGCCGCCCAGCACCACCCGCCGCGGGTTGAAGATGTTGACGACCCCCGCGACCCCGATGCCCAGCCAGTGACCCACCTCGCGCAGCGCACGCAATGCCCTTTCGTCGCCGGCCGCGGCGGCGCGGAGGATCTCCTCCACCGCCTCGCGGCCACCCCTGGTCGGATCCACGCCCGCCGCGCGGAGGAGCGCGGGCTCGCCGACCTCGGTCTCGAGGCAGCCGCGCGACCCACAGCGACAAGGGCGTCCGTCGGGGTTCACGGTGACGTGCCCGATCTCGCCCGAGTAGCCGTCGGCGCCCTGAAGCGGCCGGCCGTCCACGATCACCCCGCCCCCGACGCCCACCTCCCCGTAGAGGAAGACGAAGTCGTCGATGCCGACCCCCGCGCCGCGCTGGTGCTCCGCGAGGGCCCCGAGGTCGGCGTCGTTGCCGACGTGCACCGGCACGAGCCCGCCGAAGGCAGTGCCGACCAGCTCGCCGAGCGGCTCGTCCCGCCAACCGAGGTTGGGCGCGATGCGCACGAGGCCGTCGTCGCGCCGCACCACGCCGACGATCGAGACGCCGATGCCGACCAGCCGCTGCACAGGGGGCGCCTCAAGCAGCGGCTGGCCGATCCGTTGGACCTCGGCCACCACGTCGCCCGTGGACATGGGCTCGCGGGGGCGATCGATCCGAAGCTGGCGGCGGACCTGGCCTCCGAGCCCGACGATCGCGACGGCCAGCGAGTCGACCGCGATCTCGACCGCGAGGGCGACCGGCCCGTCCTCCGCCAGCCGGACCTCGGGAGAGGGCCGCCCGCGGCCGGCGGGGCCGCGCGGGGGGCCCTCCACCACGAGTCCGCGCTCGGTCAGCTCGGCCACGAGCGTGGAGATGGTGCTCCGGCTGAGCTCGGTCCGCTGGGTGAGGTCCGAGCGCGAGAGGGGGCCGGCCAGGTGGAGGTACCTCAGCACCATGCTGAGGTTGTGGGGCCTCAGCTGGTCGCTGCTGCGGCCCTGGCCGAGGTCCACGTCGAGGGGACGGTTGCGATGGTTCGGAATGGTCGGCCCTGGCCCCTTGGACAAAGTTTTGGTTTGCAACAAAACAAACAACCTGGGCAAACTAACCGCGCGGCGAGGGCGCCGTCAACACCGACGCGAAACGATGCGGGATCGGAGCGCGGATGAGCACGCTGGTCGCGGGGGTGGACAGCTCCACGCAGGGCACCAAGGTCGTGGTCGTGGAGGCCGAGGGCGGCTCGGTCGTCGCGCAGGGCACGGCGCCGCACTCGGTGACGGGCGAGGCGGGGGCCCGGGAGAGCGACCCGGGCGAGTGGTGGACGGCCCTCGGGAGCGCCCTGGAGGCCACCGGACGCGCGCACGAGGTCGCGGCGATCTCGGTGGCCGCCCAGCAGCACGGCCTGGTGGTGCTGGGCGGTGACGGCCGGCCGCTGCGTCGCGCGGTGCTGTGGAACGACACCCGCTCCGCGCCCGATGCCGAGGAGCTGACCCGGGCCCTCGGGGGCGGCGACGTCTGGGCCGAGCGGATCGGCAGCGTCCCGGTGGCGAGCTTCACGGTCACGACATGGGCGTGGTTGCGCCGCACGGAGCCTCGGGTCGCCGCCGAGGCCCGTGGCATCCGGCTGCCGCACGACTTCCTGACCGAGCGCCTCACGGGCCGGGCGGTCACCGATCGCGGGGACGCCTCGGGGACGGGATGGTGGTCGGCCCCGGGCCAGGAGTACGTGACCGACGTCCTGGATCTCCCCCGGGTCGGGCTGTCGGTGGACCTGCTCCCCGAGGTGCTGGGACCGGGCCGAACGGCGGGGCCGCTCACGCCGAGCGCCGCGACCGAGTTGGGGCTCCGCGCGGGCATCCCCGTGGGCGCCGGCACCGGCGACAACATGGGCGCGGCCCTCGGGCTCGGCCTCGAGCCCGGGTGGCCGGTGCTGAGCCTGGGCACCTCCGGCACCGCCTACGTGGTATCGAGCACGCCGACCGCCGATCCCACCGGCACGATCGCCGGATTCGCGGACGCGACCGGCCGTTTCCTTCCGCTCGCCTGCACCCTGAACTGCACGCTCGCCATCGACCGCGTCGCCGAGTGGCTGCACCTCGACCGCGAATCGGTCGCCGACGACACGGGTGTGGTGGTGCTGCCCTACCTGGGGGGCGAGCGGACGCCGAACCTGCCGGGCGCCGGCGGCACCATCGCGGGTCTTCGCGAGGACACCGAGCCCGGGGAGATCCTCCTCGCCGCGTACCGCGGAGCCGTCGCGTCGCTGCTCGAGGCGGTGGACCAGCTCGCCGCCCAGGGCTCGGGCATCGCCCCCGACGCCCCCATCGTGCTCATCGGGGGCGGAGCCCGGGGAGCGGCCTGGCGCCGGACCGTCGCCGAGCTCTCAGGACGCCCGATCCAGGTGCCGAGCGCCCAGGAGCTGGTGGCGATGGGAGCCGCCGCCCAGGCCACTGCGACCCTCACGGGCGAGCCGGCCATCGACATCGCCCAGCGCTGGAGCACCCGGGACGGGACCCGCCTGGCGCCGGTGCCGCGCAACGAGGCGGCCCTCCACCGGATCCGCCGCCTGGTGGCGCTCGCGCCGGCGATCTACCCCGGCGCCTCGCCCGGCTGAGCGGCCGCGAGGATCGCCTCGATCACCCGGAGGTTGGCCACGGCGTCGGTCGTGGGGATCGGCGGCGGCGTGCCCCGGCGCACGGCGTCGGCGAAGGCCTCGGCCTGAACCTGGTACTGGTCGGCCGTGGGGATCGTGATGGTCTCGGTGGCGGGCGCGAGGGGCGGGTCGCCGCCCGCGGTCAGGAGGATGCGCGCCGGCCGGTCGCGCGGGATGTTGAAGGGGATCTCGATCTCGATCCGCCCGGCGTCGCCCACGGCGTGCACCCGCTGGTCGTCCTCGGCCAGGGTCGAGCACGAGAACGTGGCATGCCCGCCGGGGAACCTGAGCAACGCGCTCGTGAGGACGTCCGTTCCGAAGCGCGGGTCGCGCTCGATCGACGCCCCGACCACCGTCGGCTCCGCGTCGAACAGCAGCCGCGCGCTGTTGATGCAGTAGCAGCCGATGTCGTAGAGCGCGCCGCCGCCGTAGGCCTCGATGTTGCGGATGTTGTCGGGGTCGTCGTTGAAGTAGCTGAAGCGGCTCTGCACGAACCGCAAGCGCCCGATCCGCCCCGCCGCGATCAGCTCGCGGGCGGCCACCCACGAGGGATGGAGCCGGTACATGAAGGCCTCCATCAGCACGACCCCGGCGGCGTCGCAGGCCTCGATCATCGTGGTGGCCTCGGCCACGTCCCGGGCGAGCGGCTTCTCGCACAGCACGTGCTTGCCCGCGCGCGCCGCGGCGATGGTCCATTCGGCGTGGAGGTGGTTCGGCAGGGGGTTGTAGACGGCCTCGACCTCCGGATCGGCGAGAAGCGCCTCGTAGCCGACGTGGACGGTGGGGATCCCGAGCCGGTCCGCGGCGGCACGACCGGTCGCCTCGCTGCGGGACGCGATCGCCGTGACGCGGCAGTTGGCGGCCGCCTGGATGGCCGGGATGACCGTGTCCGTCCCGATCGCGGCGGTGCTGAGGATGCCCCAGCGAAGCGGCTCGGTCATGTGCTCAGCCTAGGCCCCGTGAGCGGGTGACGCTCAGCACGCCGGGACCGCCCGGTGTGCGGCTCGGGAGGGCGAGGGGGCGGGCCGGGCGTAGCCGGCCAGCAGCGCCACGGCGAGGACCATGCCGCACACGATCCCGAGCGCGGCGGGAAGCCCGATCACCTCGGCGGAGAAGCCGATGATCGGCGGTCCCGCCATCATGCCGACGTAGCCGAGCCAGCCGACCATGGCGATGCCCTGGCTGCTCGGCACCCCCGGCGTCGTGCCGCCGGCGCGGAAGACCACCGGCACGACGGGGGCGACCCCCGCCCCGAGCAGGGCGAACCCCACGATCCCGGCGGCCGGGTGACCGATCACCAGGGCCGCGCCGAGGCCGGCTCCGGCCAGCAGGCCGCAGCGCACCAGGAGCCCGGACGGCCCCCACCTGAGGGTGAGGCGGTCGCCCACCAGGCGGCCGGCGGCCATCGTCAGGGCGTAGGCGGCGAAGCCCACGGCGGCGAGGCCGGCGCTCGCGCCGAGCGAGTCCTGGAGGTAGACGGCGCTCCAGTCGGCCGCCACTCCCTCGGCGAACAGGGAGCAGAAGGCGATCAGCCCGAGCATCGCCACGCGTCGGGAGGGAAGGCGCAGGGCCGGCAGCGGGGGGACCGCGTCCTCGCCGGCGGGTAGCAGGCGGCGAGTGGCCGCGAGCGCCAGCGCACAGGCGGCCAGGGGCACGACGACCAGGTGAAGGCGCACGTCCGTGCCGAGGGCGGCCAGAAGGCCGCCGAGCCCGGCGCCGACGAGGCCGCCGATGCTCCACCCCGCGTGGAGCGACGAGAGGATGGGGCGCCCGTACCGCCGCTCGAGCGCGACCCCGTGGGCGTTCATGGCCACGTCGAGAGCCGCGTTCGCCGCGCCGAGGAGGAACGCGGCGACGATCAGCGCGGCGAGGCTCGGGGCGAGGCCCACGAGCCCGATCGCGACGGCGTCGAGCAGCAGGGCGACCCGGGTCACGGGCCGGCTCCCCAGCGAAGCGATCAGGCGCCCGACCAGCGGGAACGCGCACAGCACGCCCACGGCCACGAACAGGAGCGCCACGCCGAGGGCCCCGTCGCTCAGCTCCAGGCGGTCCTTGATCGCCGGGATGCGGGCGGCGAGCGTGCCGAAGAAGACGCCGTTGGCGAGGAAGACGACGGTGAGGGCGACCCGTGCTCGTGCCTCGGGGGAGCGGGCCCTCACGCCCGCACCACCTCGACGCCGGCGGCGCGGGCGGCCGCGAGCACGTCGGCGGGGCCGGAGCCGTCGGTGACCAGGTGCGTCAGGTCTCCGAGCGAGCCCACGACGAACGGCCCTGCGCCGCCGAGCTTGCCGGCGCTCGCCAGCGCGACCACCTGCGCCGAGGAGTCGATCATCGCGCGCTTGACGTGGCGCTCCTCGAGGCCGGTCGTGGTGATCCCGATCTCCGGGTGCAGGGCGCAGACGCCCAGGTAGCAGAGGTCCGCCCGCACCGCGCGGATGGCCTCGACGGCGGCTGCCCCCACGGCGACGAGCATCTCCTTGTCGAGCTCCCCGCCCACCACGCACACGCGCAGGCCCGGGTGATCGACCAGGGCGACGGCGATCGGCGGGCTGTTGGTGAGGACGGTGGCTCGCAGGTCGGGCGCCAGGTGGCGCGCCACCTGGAGGGTGGTGGTGCCTCCGTCGAGGAAGATCACGTCCCCGTCCCGGGCCAGCCCGGCGGCCGCCCGCGCGATCGCGGCCTTGGCGGCGACGTCCTGGGTGCGGCGTGCCGCGTACCCCCCGGCGGCCGGGGCCGGCGGCAGCGCCCCGCCGTGCACGCGCCGCAGGAGGCCGGATCGCTCCAGCTCTCCCAGGTCCCGTCGCACGGTGTCCGGCGAGACCCCCAGGGACGCGACCAGGTCGGACGCGCGCACCTTCCCGTTCGCGCGGAGCAGGCTCAGGATCTGCGTCCTCCGCTCGGCTCCGAGGGGACGCGGCGGCGAGGCGAGGCTCATGGCGGCACTATGCCGTAAACCGCATAAGCGTGCAAATAGACGCAGGCGCGCCGGGGCGCGGCCCCCGTCCTGCGATGATCGCCCGCGTGCCCGACCCCGACCTCCGCGTGGCCATTCTCGGGTACGGCCTCGCCGGGCGCGTCTTCCACGCGCCGCTCGTCGCGGCGACCGACGGCATGCGGGTGGCCGCGATCGTCACCTCCGACCCCACCCGCCGCGCGGATGCGGCGCGCGAGCATCCCGGGGCCCGGCTGGTGGCGCGGGCGGACGAGCTGTGGGAGGCGTCGGGCGAGCTGGACCTGGTGGTCGTGGGGACCCCGAACCGCGAGCACGTCCCCCAGGCCCGAGCTGCCCTGCGGGCCGGCCTGCCGGTGGTGGTCGACAAGCCGCTGGCGGCGACCGCCCGCGACGGCCGCGAGCTCGCGGACGAGGCGGCGAGCCTCGGCCTGATGCTGAGCGTGTTCCAGAATCGGCGCTGGGACGGGGACTTCCTCACGGTCCGCCGGCTGCTCGCGGAGGGCGCGCTGGGGCGTCCGACGCGCCTCGAGTCCCGCTTCGAGCGGTGGAGGCCGGAGGTGGCGGCCGGCGCCTGGCGCGAGGGGCCCGACCCCCGGGACGCGGGCGGCCTGCTAGCCGACCTCGGCAGCCACCTGATCGACCAGGCCATCCAGCTCTTCGGCCCGCCGGTGCGCGTGTACGCGGAGGTCGACCGTCGGCGCGAGGGCGCCCAGGTGGACGACGACGTCTTCATGGCCCTCACGCACGCCGGCGGCGAGCGCAGCCACCTGTGGGCGAGCATGCTGGGGGCCGCCGACGCGCCCCGGTTCCGCGCCGTGGGCCTGCGCGGCACCTACGAGTCGTACGGCCTCGACGGCCAGGAGGCCGCGCTCGCCGCGGGGGCGCGGCCCGGCGGGCCCGAGTGGGGGCGCGCGCCCGAGGGGTCGTGGGGGCGGCTGTGGGACGGCGCGGGCGCGCGGGCCGTGGCGACCGAGGCGGGGGACTACCCGGCCTTCTACGCCGGGGTCGTGCGCTGCCTGCGCGACGGCGCGCCGCCGCCGGTGGATCCCTACGAGTCGGTCGCGGTCCTCGAGGTCATCGAGGCGGCTCGAGAGGACGCGGCCCGGAACTCCGGGTGACCTCGTCGGGGGGCGCGAGCCGACGGTGCTCCAGGCGTCGCGCCCACGCCTCGGGCAGCACCGGCCAGCGGGCGAGCGCCTCGGCGTGGCGCAGGTACCAGACCAGGTCCGCGCGGGCGCGCAGCCGGGGATCGTCGCGCGGCTCGGGCGGAGGGGCCGGGGTCGTCACCTGCCGAATGTTGCCCCCTGAGCGGCTCGCCGGGTAACATTTCGCCCGACCGTCCGCCGGCCGGGCGGTCACGTGGGTCACCATCTGGGGACCGGCGAGACCGCTCGAGGTAAGCGGGCGCCATGGGGGCTCCCGGGGCGATCTGCGGCCGAACGGCGGGGAACGCGATCTGGGAGGACGGCGTGGGGGCACGAAAGAGCGTGGTGATCCGGCTTGCCGGGGAGTCCGGCGAGGGGGTCATCTCCTCGGGCGACATCCTCACGCAGGCGGCCGCGCGCGGCGGCTACTGGACGCAGACGTTCCGCACCTACCCGGCCGAGATCAAGGGCGGGCCGTGCATGTACCAGGTACGCATGGGCGACGAGCCCATCTACAGCCACGGCAAGCTCGTCGATCTGCTCGTGTGCTTCAACCAGGAGGCCTGGAGCCTTCATTGGGACTCGCTCTCCGCGGAGGGGGTCATCCTCTACGACGAGACCGCCGTGGAGATCCCGGAGGAGTTCCTGCCCCGGGCGCGGCCGGTGCGCATGGAGAAGCTCGCCAAGGAGATCGGCGGGTCGCTCCGGGCGAAGAACATGGTCGCCGTGGGGGCCGTGGCCGGGGTAATCGCCTTCAACACGGCGCCCATCGAGGAGCTGGTTCTCCGCCGCTACGCCCACAAGCAGGGCGTGGCCGAGGCCAACATCGCGGCCCTTCGCGCCGGCGGCGACGAGAGCGGCGACCTTCAGGGCTCGCTGGCGATCGTGGAGCCGGTGGAGGTCGAGGAGGACCGGATCCTGATGTCCGGGAACCAGGCGATCGCCGTGGGGGCCATCGCCGCCGGCCTGACCTACTTCGCCGGGTACCCGATCACCCCGGCGTCCGACATCCTCGAATGGCTGTCGGCCAAGCTGCCCCAGGTGGGCGGCCTGACGATCCAGTGCGAGGACGAGATCGCCTCGCTCTGCTCCGTCCTCGGCGCGTCCTACACCGGCGCCAAGGCGATGACGGCCACCTCCGGGCCGGGCCTCTCGCTGATGACCGAGGTGCTGGGGTACGCCGGCACGGCCGAGATCCCGTGCGTGATCATCGACGCGCAGCGCGGCGGCCCCTCCACCGGCCTCCCCACCAAGACCGAGCAGTCCGACCTGCAGCACGCCCTCTACGGCGGCCATGGCGAGGCGCCCCGGGTCGTGATCGCGCCGATCACGGTGGAGGACTGCTTCTGGGCGACCATCGACGCCTTCAACTACTCCGAGCGCTTCCAGGTACCGGTGATCCTGCTGACCGACCAGGGGCTCGCCACCCGCATGGAGGTCATCCACAAGCCCGACACCTCCAAGGTGGAGCTGTGGGAGCGCAAGACATCGGCGGGCCTGAACGGCGACTACAGGCGCTACGCCTACACCGACGACTCGGTCTCGCCCATGGGGATCCCCGGCGAGGAGGGCGGCCAGTACGTGGCCACCGGCATCGAGCACGACGAGTACGGCCACCCGGGCTACACCCCCGAGATCCACACGGGGATGCAGACCAAGCGCTGGGCCAAGCTGGCCCCGCTCGCCAACGGCCTCGCCCGCCACGAGCTGTACGGCGACGAGCAGCCCGACATCGCGGTCATCGGCTTCGGCTCCACCTACGGGCCCGTGCGCGAGGCCGTTGACGCGATGCGCGAGCAGGGGCTGTCGGTGGGCGCCTTCTACCCGCGCGTGCTCGGCCCGTTCCCGGCCGAGAGGGTCAAGGAGTTCGCGGCCAACGCGACCCGGGTGCTGGTGCCCGAGGTGAACTTCACCGGGCAGCTCGCACGCCTGGTGCGCGCCGAGTGCGGCCTTCGGGTCGAGAGCCACCCCAAGTGCGACGGCCTGCCCTTCACGGCCGAGGACATCCAGGACTTCATCTCCGAGAGGATCGCCAGTTGAGCACCGATGCGGCCAAGCGCAAGCCCGCCGACTACAAGTCGGACCTGAAGCCGATCTGGTGCCCGGGCTGCGGCGACTTCGGGGTGCTCGCCTCCCTCTACCGCGCCTTCGCGGAGCTCGACCTGGATCCCGCTCGCACCGTGGTGGTCTCCGGCATCGGCTGCTCCAGCCGCCTGCCGGGGTTCCTCACGACCTACGGCTTCCACTCCCTCCACGGCCGGCCGCTGCCGGTGGCCATGGGCGTGAAGCTCGCCAACCCCGACCTCACCGTGATCGCGGTGGGCGGCGACGGCGACGGCTTCGCCATCGGGGCCGGGCACTTCCCGCACGCCGCGCGGCGCAACGTGGACATCACCTACCTGGTGATGGACAACGAGATCTACGGGCTCACCAAGGGCCAGGTATCGCCGACCTCGCTCACCGACCAGAAGGCGCCCTCCACCCCATGGGGGAACCTCGAGACCCCGCTCAACACGCTCGGGTTCGCGGTGGCCTCCGGCGCCTCGTTCGTCGCCCGCGGCGCCTCGTTCAACACCAAGGCGCTCACCGAGCTGATCGTCCAGGCGATGGAGCACCGGGGCTTCAGCTTCATCGACGCGCTCTCGCCCTGCGTGGTGTTCAACAACCACCAGGAGGAGTGGAAGGAGACGGTCACGCAGGTGGCTCCCGACCACGACGTCACCGACAAGGTGGCCGCCTTCGACCTCGCGCTCCGGGGCGGGTTCAAGCTGGGCATCCTCTACCGCGAGCAGCGCGCGACCCTGAACGACAAGTACCGCGCCATGATCGACGCCGCCAAGACGAGCGACGTGGACTCCATGCTCGAGGCCTTCAGCGCCCGCAAGGGCGCGGCGATCGGCAAGCCAACCGTCTAGCAGCTAGCCGGCGGGCTGCGGCTCCCCGTAGATGAAGTCATCCATCACGGCGGCGTCGTAGCCGGCGCCGTCCGTGGGGCCGAGCGGTCCGCTGCCGTACTCGATCCGCACCCGGGCGACGACCGCGCTTGGGAAGACCACGCCCAGGAACGAGAGCCCGTTGCGCGAGACCGGCACCCGGAACGTGCCGAGCGACCTCCCCTGTGTGTCGAAGTAGCGGAACGCCGTGTTCTCCCGCCGGTCGACGCCCGTGTAGACGGCGCCGAACCCCCGCACGACCGCGGGGCGCCCGGTGCCCGGCACGGAGAAGCGCAGGTTCACGATGTTGCTCCCGATGGGGGAGAAGAGCCGCTGCGGGCTGAAGGTGCGGAACTGCGCCGAGTAGGTCGGGTTGACGTCGCCGAAGCGCACCGCCGCTCCCGCCGGGTTGCTCGAGTCGGCGCTCACGGCCACGTGGTCGCCCGGCGTCTGGAGCCGGGCGCCCCGGGCGCGCGGCGCGCGGGCCGCGTTGAAGAAGCCGCCCGGCAGGGCGTTGGGAGAG
>JAXIPH010000291.1:0-8740 GCA_045403035.1 Thermoleophilia bacterium
GGCCCTGCGCAAGCACGTGGCGAACGAGCTCGGCGACCTGCCGTGGCTCGATGCCTCCGGCGGGCGGACGGTCGGCATCGGCGGGACCATCCGCACCCTGGCCCGGATGCACCAGCGCCGCGTGCGCTACCCGATCGACGAGCTGCACGGGTATCAGCTCACCCGGGAGGGCCTGCAGGAGCTGATCGACGCCATGGCCGAGCTGCCGGCGGGCGAGCGCGCGAGGTTGCCGGGGCTGAAGCCCGACCGGGCCGACATCACCCTGGCCGGCGCGGTCGTCATCTCGGCCGTGCTGGACCGGATCGGCGTCGACCACATGGAGATCTGCGCCCAGGGCCTGCGGGAGGGCATCTTCTACGAGCGCTTCCTCGCCCCGGCCGACCCGCCCCTGATCCCCGACGTGCGGCGACAGAGCGTGCTCAACCTGGTGGAGACCTACCGCTGCGAGGTGCACCATGCGGAGCACGTCGCGACCCTGGCGCTGGCGGTCTACGACGACCTGGCGCGGCTCGGCCTGCAGACCATCGACCGCCGTGAGCGCGAGCTGCTGTGGGCGGCCGGGATGCTCCACGACGCCGGGGTCATCGTGGACTACAACGACCACCACAAGCACGGCTTCTACCTGGTGCTGAACGCGGGGCTGCCCGGCTTCCGGCACGCCGAGCTGGCCACGATCGCCCTGCTGGTGCGGGCCCACCGCAAGGCCCTCCCCTCCGTCGCCCCGCTCGGCGAGATCCTCGATCCCGGCGACGACGAGCGCCTGGCGCGGGTCGCCGTCTGCCTCCGCCTGGCCGAGCAACTCGAGCGCGGGCGGGCGGGCGGCATCCGCGAGGTGCGCTTAGAGGCGCCCGACGGCGTCGCCCGGCTGCTCGTGCGCGCCGAGGGCGATCCCACGGCGGCGATCTGGGCGGCGGCCCTGGAGAGCCCGGCCGTGGAGTCGGCGTTCGGCCGGCGCCTCGAGGTGGCCGAGGAGCGCGTCACCGCCCGCTGACGCGCCCCATGTTGCCCGCGAGGACAAGGGCCAGCGCCCGCGGCGCGACGCCGAGCGCGAGCCCGATGCGCCCGGGAAGGTTGCGGCGGCCGGGTGCGTCAGCCCCCGGTGAGCTTGACGGTGTGGCGCTCCGACAGGACGGCGGCGATGCGCTCCCGATGATCCCCCTGGATCTCCACGGTCCCGTCCTTCACGGCGCCGCCGGACCCGCAGAGGCGCTTCAGCTCCTTCGCCGTGGCCGCCAGCTCCCCCGGCGGGAGGCCGGTCACGATGGTCACGGTCTTGCCCCGCCGGCCGGAGCTGGAGCGGCCGACGCGCACGATGCCGTCGCGCGGAGGACCGGCCGGGGCCGGCCTCCCGGCCTCGCGGCGCACGCGACCGCCGTCGCTGGAGTAGACCAGCTCATTATTCTCTTTCCTTCTGGAAGTCATTCAGATTTTCACCTCTGGTAGCCTGGCGGACGTGTCCACGGTCACCATCTCGCGAGCCGAGGTCTCGGAGCTCGCCGAGGAGTTCGAGTCGCGCTCCGCCCAGGAGCTCCTGACGTGGGCGGTCGACCGCTTCGCCGGCCGGATCGTCCTCACCTGCTCGTGGCAGCACCAGTCGTCGATCCTGGTGGACATGCTCCACCAGCTCGGGGCCAACGTCCGGATCGTCGAGCTGGACACCGGGCTCCTCTTCCCCGAAACCTACGAGACCCGCGACCGGCTCATCGAGCGTTACGACCTCGAGGTCGAGCGCATCGACCCACGCGAGACGGTCGAGGAGCAGGAGCGTAGCGAGGGCCCGGCCCTGTGGACGCGCGACCCCGACCGATGCTGCGCGCTCCGAAAGGTGGAGCCGCTGGAGAGGGCGCTGGTCGGCATGGACGCCTGGATCACCGGGATCCGCCGTGCGCAGAGCCCCACGCGCGCCGGCGCCCGGATGCTGGAGGTGGACCCGCGCGGGGTGATCAAGGTGCAGCCGCTGGCCGGGTGGTCCGACGAGGACGTCAAGGGCTACCTCTTCGCCCACGACGTGCCCTACAACCCGCTTCACGATCGGGGCTTCCCCTCGATCGGCTGCACGCACTGCACGCGGGCGATCCGTCCCGGAGAGGACTCGCGAGCCGGACGCTGGGCGGACGCCGAGAAGACCGAGTGCGGGCTCCACAGCCCCGCGCAGGCCTCGGCGACCCCCTCACGCTGACAAATGACAGGGGCGCAGCCCCGGAGGAGGACGGAACCAGAGTGAGCGCTCGTGCCGGCTTCACCCTGTGGTTCACCGGGCTCTCGGGCTCGGGCAAGACGACGATCGCCGAGCTCGTCGGGCCTGAGCTGGAGCGCCGCGGAGCGCTCGTCGAGTACCTCGACGGTGACGTGGTGCGGACGCACCTCTCGAAGGGCCTCGGCTTCTCCAAGGAGGACCGCGACACCAACATCGGCCGCATCGGCTGGGTGGCGAGCCGCTTCACCCGCGCCGGTGTCGTGACCCTGGTGTCGGCCATCTCCCCCTACATCGAGACGCGCGAGGCCGCGCGCGGGATGGTGGAGGAGTTCGGCCCGTTCGTCGAGATCTTCGTGGACACGTCGGTCGAGGAGTGCGCCAACCGCGACGTCAAGGGCCTCTACGCGAAGGCGTTCTCCGGCGAGATCAAGGAGTTCACCGGCGTCAGCGACCCCTACGAGGCGCCGCCGAGCCCGGACGTCCACATCCCGACCGAGACGCTGCCCCCCGAGGAGAGCGCGGCGCTGGTGATCGGCGAGCTCGAGGCCCGCGGTCTCATCGGCCGCGCGGTGGTCGCGTAGCCGCACCGGCCGGCAGGGCGGACCTCCACTCCCACACGATCGCCTCCGACGGCGCGCTGTCGCCGTCGGCGCTGGTGGAGCTGGCCGCGGCGGCGGAGGTGGGGGTGCTGGCGGTGACCGACCACGACACGCTGGGCGGGGTGGCCGAGGCCGTCGCGGCCGGCGCCCGCCTCGGGGTGCGGGTGGTGCCCGGCGTGGAGCTTTCCGTGCGCGCGCCCTCGGGCTCGCTCCACGTGCTGGGATACTTCCGCGAGGAGTCGCCCGCCCCGCTGCGGGACCGCCTGGAGGAGATGCGCCGCGCCCGGGAGACGCGCGCCGAGCGGATCGTGGAGCGGCTGGCCGAGGCCGGCGCCCCCGTGGACCTGGCCGACGTCAAGGCCCGGGCCCGCGGGCCGATCGGCCGCCCGCACATCGCCGACGCGGTGGTGGCCGCCGGCCATGCGCGCGACCGCCAGGATGCCTTCGACCGCTTCCTCCACGATGGCGGGCCCGCCGCCGTGGGCCACGACGGCCTCGGTCCGGAGGAGGCGGTGGGGCTGGTGCGCGAGTCCGGCGGCGCGGCGTCGCTGGCCCACCCCGCCTCGCTGCGCATGGCCCCCGAAGCGCTGTCGTCGTTCGTGAGCCGGCTGGTCCGGGCCGGCCTGGCCGGGATCGAGGTGCACCGCGCCGACCACACTCCCGAGCGGCGGGACGCCTTCGCGGCCCTGGCGCGGCGCCATGCCTTGGTGCCCACGGGCGGGTCCGACTTCCACCGCCTGGACGACCCCTTCCGCCCCGGCGACACCGGCGACCCTCCCCTTCCCCTCGATGCGATCGAGCGGCTCCTGGGCGGCTGAGTGCCCTGCGACCTAAACGCCGGCGTCGGATCGCCTCCTGGGGGGTCTCGCCGCGGCGGCGCCCCCGGCGCCCGTGGATCCTTGCCGCTCTCACCCGACGCCGGCTGGAGACTCAAACGCCGGCGTCGGATCGCCTCCTGGGGGGTCTCGCCGCGGCGTCCTTGCCGCTCTCAACCGACGCCGGCTGGTGGCGATTCGCTACGTTGACGACATGACGACCGCCACCGACACCGCCCCCTCCGGCCGGCGCGCCGCCGGCATCCACTGGGACCTCTCCCCCCTCGTCGCCGACGCCGACGAGGCCCGCCGGCGCCTCGCCGAGGGCCTCGAGCAGTGCCGCGCCTTCGAGGCCCGCTACCGCGGCGCTTTGGAGACCATCGATCCCCCCGGCCTGGCCGAGGCGCTCGCCGAGCTCGCCTCCATCGACAACGAGCTCTCGCGGGTGAGCTCCTACGCCCACCTACGCGAGTCGGTGGACGTGATGAGCGAGGAGAACAAGGACCTCTCGGCCGCGGTGGACCGCGGCCTGGTAGAGGCCGCGAACGCGCTGCGCTTCTTCGACCTCGAGTGGATCGCCCTGCCGGAGGAGCGCGCCCGCGCGCTCCACGATGCGCCCGAGGTGGCCCGCGACCGTCACTACCTGGTGGCCCTGCGGCGCTTCGCCCCGCACACGCTGGCCGAGGCCGAGGAGCGCATGCTCGCCGAGCGCGGCCCGGCCGCCGTGAGCGCCTGGCAGACGCTGTTCGGGCAGATCACCTCCACGCTCGAGGTGCCCTTCGACGCCGGGGAGGGCGAGGAGCCGCACACCATCGACCGGCTGCTCGCGCACGTGCGCGACCCCGACCGCGACCTGCGCCGGCGGGCGCTGGAGACCCTGTACGTGGCGCTGGAGCCCCACACCAGCACGCTGGCACACTGCTACGACACGCTCGTGGGCGACCGCCTGGCGATGGACCGGCTGCGCGGGTACGCCGCGCCCATGGACCCGACCCATCTCCGCAACGAGCTGCCCGGCCCGGTGGTGGAGGGCATGCTCGACGCGGTGGAGCGCCACTACTCCATCGCCCATCGCTGGTTCGGGATCAAGGCCGGCATCCTCGGCATCGACCGGCTCGAGCTGCACGACCAGTACGCGCCCATCGGCGCGGGCCGCTCGGTCGACTACCCGGAGGCGCGCCGGCTCATCGACGAGTCCTTCGGGCACTTCTCGCCGCGTGTGGCCCAGCTCGCGGGCGGGTTCTTCGACGAGCGTCGCATCGACGCCGAGCCACGGGCGGGCAAGCGCGGCGGCGCCTTCTGCGCGCCGGTCGCCCAGGACGCGTCGCCCTACGTGCTGATGAACTTCACGGACCGGATGGACGACGTCATGACCCTGGCGCACGAGCTGGGGCACGGCATGCACTTCACCTTCGCGTCGGCCGAGCAGACCGCCCTCTCCGCGGGCACCGGCCTGGCGCTGGCCGAGGTCCCCTCGACCTTCGCCGAGCTGCTGGCCTTCGACCACCTCCTGGGCGTCGAGAGCGACCCCGCAACGCGCCGGGCGCTGGTGTCCGAGCGCGTGGAGGGCTCGTTCGCCACGGTGTTCCGCCAGACCGTGCTGACACGGTACGAGCAGCGCGCCTACGCGCTGCGGGCCGCGGGGGCGACGCTCACTCCCGAGCGGCTCTCCGGCATCTGGATCGAGGAGAACCGGAAGTACTACGGCGACTCCCTGGTCCTGCCCGAGGGGTACCGCTTGGGGTGGTCCTACATCCCCCACTTCATCTCGACGCGCTTCTACACCTACGCCTACGTGTTCGCCCACCTCGCCACCCTGGCCCTCTACGCGCGCTACCGCGACGAGGGCACGTCGTTCGTCGACGCCTACATCGGCTTCCTGTCGGCGGGGGGATCGGCCGGGCCGACGGAGCTGCTGGGGGCGCTCGGGGTCGACGTCGACGACCCGGCCGTGTGGGAGCCCGGCTTCGGCGAGATGGAGCGCATGGTGGAGGTCGCGGAGGCGGGATGAGGCTCGGCGCGGTCGCGGCGGCCGTCGTCGCGGCACTGGCCGTCACGGCGCCGTCCGCCCCGGGCGCCGCGGCCGCGCCGGAGCGCCCGACGGTGCGCGATTCCGTGCTCGGCCGCAGCGTCCAGGGCCGCGCCATCCGCCTCACGCGGGTCGGGGACCCGAGCGCCGCCCGGCGGGTGCTGGTGGTGGGGGCGATCCACGGGAACGAGCCGGCGGGAGGCGCCGTCATCCGGGCGCTGCGACGCGGTCCGCTCCCCGCCGGGGTGGAGCTGTGGCTGCTCGAGAGCCTTAACCCCGACGGGGCGGCCGCCGGCACGCGCCAGAACGCGCGCGGCGTCGACCTCAACCGCAACTTCCCCGACGGCTGGCGCGCCCAGGGCCGCCCGTTCGACACCTACCACTCCGGCCCACGTCCGTTGTCGGAGCCCGAGTCACGCCTTGCCGCACGGCTCATCCGGCGCCTGCGCCCGAGCGTGACCGTCTGGTACCACCAGGCCCTGGCCCTCGTGGACCGCGGCACCGCGGCCGACCGCGGCCTGGTGTGGCGCTACGGGCGGCTCGCGGGCCTGCCGGTGCGCCGGCTCGGCTTCCTCCCCGGCGTCGCCACCCGCTGGCAGAACCGCCTCCTGCCGGGCACCAGCGCCTTCGTGGTGGAGCTTCCGGGCGGGCCGCTCGGCCCGGCCGACGTGCGGCGGCACGCCCGCGCGGTGCGGGCGGTGGCCTCCGCGGCCCCTCAGCCCCCGGCGGCCTCCGAGAAGGCCGCGACCAGCTCGCGGCAGAAGTCCGGGATGTCGGCCACGACGCGACCCCAGACGAGCGTGCCGTCACGGAAGGCCGGCTCGTCGACCCACTCCGCGCCGACGTTCACCAGGTCGTCCTTGATCCCGAGCGACCCGGTCGCCCGGGCGCCGACGATGCCGGCGGAGATCGCGACGCTGCCCCCGTGGCAGATGATCCCGATCGGGAGGCCGCGCTCGTAGGCGGCCTTCACGAGGCCGATCAGCTCAGGATCGCGGCGCATCTTGTCGGGCGCCCAGCCGCCGGGGATGACGAGCCCGTCGAGCCCTGCGGCGTCGACCTCGGACCCGGTGACGTCGGCGCGCACCTCGAGCCCGTTCTTGCCCCGGTGCCTCTCGGTGTCCGAGCCGACCGAGACGACCGTCGCCCCCTCCTCGCGAAGGCGCATGACGGTCACCCAGTACTCCAGGTCCTCGACGCCCTCGGCGACGAGGACGGCGTACGTGCGGCCGGAGAGGCTCAGCCCTTGGACGCCTTCTTCGAGGCCTTCAGCGGGTTGAGCGCCTTCTGAACCTGCTCGGGCAGCTCCCCGATGGGATACAGCTGGTGCCCGCACTCCCCGCCGCTGCGGGTGGGCCGCGCGTGGCAGCTCGTGGGCTCGCTCCACATGGCGACCGTCCGGTGGCCGCGGTCGCACAGGTAGACCTTCGCCTGGCGGCCGGAGACCGGGGCCAGCGCCACGGGGATCGCCTCCGCCGCGAGCTCCTCGCTCATGGCCTCGGCAACCTCGTCGGAAACGGCGGCGCCGGGGACGGGCTCCTCGACCGTGTCGGTCCCGATCTCGTCGGCGGCCGTGGTCTCGGCGGCCGTCTTCTCGGTGTCGGTCTCCGTCGCCTCCACGGTGCCCTCGGTCTCGCTCATCCGTTCTCCTTCGACTGCCGTCTGAAGCGCGGAGGATAGCGCGAGGATGCGTCGGGGACCCGGCCGGTGTCGGAGGGCAGGTCGCGCCGGCCGCGCAGGCGGTCGAAGTTCGCCATGGCCCGGTCGAACCCCACGATGCCGGGGTCGAGCAGGGCCCGCGCCCGCCAGAGCCGGTACTCCGCGAAGTAGCCCGGGCTCACCCCGAGGACGCTCGCCAGCCGCTCGAGCTGCTCGGCCGTGGGGGGGGCGCCGGTACCGGTGCAGAGCTGGTGCAGACGGGTCCGGCTGATGGCGATCCCCTCTGCGCGCAGCAGGCTCCCCAGCTCCGCGACGCTGATCCCCCTGCGCTCCAGCGCTGCCGCGAGGGACACGGCGAGTGGGTCTTCGCTCGCCTGGGGGAGCGTCCGCCGCTCCGGCATCGGAGTGAGTGGCATCGGCAGGGCGAGACTACGGACGCGGCCGCCTCGTTGAAAGGGGCGCTCGGAGATTCCCCCGGAACAGGGGTAGTTTTTGGGAGTGATCGACGTCTTTTCGCGCTTCGACGTGATCCGAGAGGAGATCCGGGTCGGGCCCTGGCCCCTGTCGGTGGCCCACCCGCGCCGCGCGGAGGACCTCATCGACGAGGACGACTACGCGCGCGACGAGCGGCTGCCCTACTGGGCCGAGCTCTGGCCCAGCGCTCGCGTCCTCGCCGGCGAGCTCGCCCGCCGCGACCTCGCCGGCCGTCGCGTGGTCGAGCTGGGTTGCGGCGTCGGCCTCCCCGCGATCGTCGCCGCCCTCGCCGGCGCCCGGGCGCTGGCGACCGACTGGTACCGGGAGGCGCTGGCCTTCGTCGAGGCCAACGCCGCGGAGGCGGGCGTGGACGTGGCGACCATGCTCGTCGACTGGTCCGACCCCCCGCCGGCCCTGACCGACGCCGCCCCCTACGACCTCGTGGTGGGCGCCGACCTCCTCTACGAGGAGCGCAACGGGGTCGCTCTCGCCGCCCTCCTCCCCCGCCTCCTGCCTCCCGGCGGCGAGGCGCTCATCGCCGACCCCCGCCGGCCCCACGCCGCGCACCTCCTGGACCTCCTGAGGGAGGACGGGTGGAGCCTGCAGGAGCGCGACGTGCGGCACCCCGGCCGGCCCGACGAGTCGGGCTCCGTCGTGCGCCTCCACCGTCTGGTGGCGCCGCCGGGCTGAACGGCCCGGAACCCCCACGGGGTCGCTGCGACGGCCGTCGCTCGCTAAAGTGGCCGCGCGGTCCTCGGTAGCTCAATTGGTAGAGCATCCGGCTGTTAACCGGAGGGTTGCAGGTTCGAGTCCTGCCCGAGGAGTCAAGAACGTCCCTGCTAACCCGCACATTTTCTCGGTTGCTGGCCTTTGGCTCGGCAGTCCGTGGTACAGCGGTGGTACAAAAACGTGGAAGCATGTCGCCACCCGGTACAGCGCTACCTCGGTCGCCCCCATCTCCCCGCGG
>JAXIPH010000026.1:0-4231 GCA_045403035.1 Thermoleophilia bacterium
TGCCGACAAGCCACGCGCGGTGGCCCTGGCCGCCCGCCTCGCCGCCGCCGGCCTCGACCGCGTGGCCACCTCGCGGACGGCGGCGGCGCAGTCGGCGGCGGGCCTCACGGGGCGGGTGGTGCGGAAGATCTCCGAGACGGAATCGCCGCACGTGGGCGAGCTCATCGCCCGGGGCGAGATCGCCCTGGTGGTCAACACGCCCCGGGGCGGCCGGGGGGCGCGGACCGACGGCTACGAGATCCGCGCGGCGGCGATCCGGGCCGGGATCCCGTGCATCACCACCATCGACGCGGCCGAGGCCGCGGCGGCCGCCGTCGCGGCCGGGCGGGCCGGGCGGCCCGAGGCCCTGCAGGACGGCACCCCGGACGGAACCCCGGGAAGGGCCTTCCGCCCGAGGCTCGCCACTGCCTCAGGCTAAACCTGAGGGAGAGATTCTCCGAGAACCTTACATTCGTGGCTTAGCCTGCAACAAGCGTGAAAAGTGCGTAAAACGGCTGCAAAGGGGGCCTTGCGACCCCGCGTGAAGCGAGCCTAGAATGGCGCGGCGATGGGCACAACTACGGCAAAACCTCAAACACAGGCCCCGGAGCGCTCGCTGGACCAGAGAATGGAGGCCCTTCGCCGGGCGAACGAGATTCGTTCCCGCAGGGCTCAGCTGAAGAAAGACCTGAAGAGCGGGCGAACGTCCATCGGGAACGTCATCTCGAACCCGCCCGACTTCGTGCTCACGGCCAAGGTGTTTGACATGCTGATGGCCGTTCCGAAGTACGGGAAGGTCAAGGCGACCAGATTCCTGAACACCTGCCGCATATCGCAGGGAAAGACGATCGGGGGCCTTTCCGATCGGCAGCGCGGCGAGCTTCTGGAGCTTCTGCACCGGTAGCACCGGCTGCGCGCGTCATCATCGTGTCGGGACCGTCGGGGGCGGGGAAGGGGACCCTGATCGAGGGCATCCTTCCCCGCTTTCCGCATGTCGAGGTGGCGGTCTCCGCCACGACCCGGCCGATCCGCCCCGGTGAGGTCGACGGGCGGGACTACCACTTCCTCACCCCCGGGGAGTTCGAGGCCCGCGTGAGCGCCGGAGCGTTCCTGGAGCACGTCACCTACGCGGGCCACCGTTACGGCACGCTGCGCTCGGAGGTGGACCGCATCATCGCGGCCCACCGCTGGCCGCTGGTGGAGATCGAGCTCGCCGGGGCCCGGGCGGTGCGCGCGAACGAGCCCGGGGCCGTCGCCGTCTTCATCGCGCCCCCCTCGCTCTCGGAGCTGGAGCGGCGGCTGGAGCGGCGCGGCACCGACAGCGA
Source organism: Thermoleophilia bacterium (assembly GCA_045403035.1). Taxonomy (GTDB): domain Bacteria; phylum Actinomycetota; class Thermoleophilia; order Miltoncostaeales; family Miltoncostaeaceae; genus CAVXDY01. The sequence continues at coordinate 1,305 of JAXIPH010000026.1, forward strand.
GGGGGCGATCGCCGACCGCCTGGCGACCAGCCGGGTGGAGCTCGCGGCGATGAGCGAGTTCGACCACGTGATCGTCAACGAGGACGTCGGGGCGGCGATCGAGGAGCTCGCGCGCGTGATCGCGGCCGCGACCGGCCGGGGCCCGCATGGCTGACGTCCTGCTGGGCGTCTCCGGCGGCATCGCCGCCTACAAGTCGGTCGACCTCCTGCGCATCCTGCAGCGCCGGGGTCACGACGTGCGCGTGGTCATGACCCGCGCCGCACGGCGCTTCGTGGGCCCGGCCACCTTCGCCGCCCTCTCGGGCCACCCCGTGGGGGTCGACCTGTTCGGGGCCGAGGGCCGGCCGGGGTACGACCACCTGGAGCTCGCCCGCGGCTCGGACCTGCTGCTGGTCGCGCCGGCGTCGGCCAACACCGTGGCCCGGATGGCGGCGGGCCTCGCGGACGGCCTGCTCGGCTCGGTGCACCTGGCGTTCGACGGCCCGGTGCTGATCGCTCCGGCCATGAACACCCGCATGTACCTCCACCCGGCCACGGTCGACAACCTGGCGCTGCTCGTCGCCCGTGGCGTCCAGGTGATCCCGCCCGGCTCGGGCCTGCTCGCCGACGGAGAGACGGGCGTGGGGCGGCTGGCCGACCCGGCCGAGATCGCCGACGCCGTGGACGCCCGCCTCGCCGGGACCGGGACCCTCGCCGGGCGCCGGGTGCTCGTGAGCGCCGGCGGGACGCGGGAGCCGATCGACCCCGTCCGGTACGTGGGCAACCGCTCCAGCGGGCGCATGGGGTGGGCCGTGGCCGAGGCGGCCCGGCGCCGCGGGGGCGAGGTGACCGTGCTCGCCTCCAACGTCGAGTTGGACCGCCATCCGGACATCCGGTACATCGACGCCCCCACGGCGGCCGAGCTGCACCGCGCGGCCCGCGCGGCGTTCCCGTCGTGCGACGTCCTGGTGATGGCGGCCGCGGTGGCCGACTTCCGCCCCGGGGCACCACGGGAGGGGAAGATCGACAAGTCGGCCGAGGGGGAGCTGGCGCTCGACCTGGTGCCGACCGAGGACATCCTGGCCGACCTCGCGGAGCGCCGGGAGCGCCAGGTGCTGGTGGGCTTCGCCGCCGAGCACGGCCCGGCGGGCCTCGAGCGCGCCCGCGCCAAGCGCGAGCGGAAGGGTCTCGACCTGGTGGTGCACAACGACGTCTCGCGCGACGGCGTGGGCTTCGGCGCCCGGCAGAACGAGATCACGATCATCGGACCGGACGGCGAGGAGGCGCTGCCGCGCATGAGCAAGGAGGCCTGCGCCGAGCGCATCCTCGACGCGGTGCTGCCCCTGCTGCCGGAGCGCTAGTGTCCTGAGTCGTTGGTTCGTAGAACCGGCGCCCGGTCTCGGGGGTCCACGCATCGTCTACCCTCGGAGCATCCCGCCGCCCCTCGCCACCTCACCCCTCCGGGATGACGAGCTGGAGGCCGCCACCTCGGTGGCCGGTGCGCTCGTCGATGCGTGCGCGCAGGGCCTGCGCGCGCCGCGCGCCAGCGTCGAGTCGTGCGTCGTGGCGCTCCTCTCGGGGGGGCACGTGATGATCGAGGACGTCCCGGGGGTGGGGAAGACCGTGCTGGCCAAGAGCCTCGCGCGCGCCGCGGGCTGCGACTTCTCGCGCCTGCAGTGCACCGCCGACCTGCTCCCGGCCGACGTCACCGGGGTCACGGTCTGGGATCAGAACGCGGCGGCGTTCGTCTTCCGTCCCGGCCCGGTGTTCGCCAACCTCGTCCTGGTGGACGAGATCAACCGCGCGTCGCCGAAGACGCAGTCGGCGCTCCTGGAGTGCATGGAGGAGGCGCAGGTGACGGTCGACGGGGAGACCCGGATGCTGCCGCTGCCGTTCATGGTCATCGCCACCCAGAACCCGGTGGAGTACGAGGGCACCTTTCCGCTTCCCGAGGCCCAGCTCGACCGCTTCGCCGTGCGCGTGACGATCGGCTACCCGCCGCCCGCCGACGAGTCCGAGATGCTGCTCGACCTGGCCGCCGACGACCCCGTCGCGCGGGTGCTGCCGGTGACCGACCGGGACGGCATCCTCGCCGCGCGGGCCACCGCCGCCCGGGTCCACACGGAGCCGGTCCTCGCCCAGTACGTGGTGGCGCTTGTCGCCGTCACCCGCCGCGACCCCCGCGTCCAGCTCGGCGCCAGCCCGCGAGCCGGCCTGGCCCTTCTGCGCTCCGCGAAGGCGCGGGCCATGCTGGCGGGCCGCGGCTACGCGCTGCCCGACGACGTACGCGCGCTGGCGACCTCCGCGCTGTCGCACCGGCTCATCCTCACGCCCGACGCGCGCGCCCGGGGAACCCGGGCGGAGGAGATCGTGGACGACGCGCTCGCGACGGTGCCCGTACCGCTGTGAGGCCGGCGCAGGGGCCGCCCGCCCGCGCCGTGGCCCTGGCCGCCGCCGGGGCGGCCGCGCTGGTGGCCAGCCGGGGATTCGGCACTCCGGCGCTCGCGACCCTGGGCGTGGGACTGGTCGCCCTGCCGCTTCTGGTGACCGCGCTCGTCTGGGCCGCCGCGGGCGGCCTGAGCGTGAACCGGAGGGTGTCGCCCGCGCGCTGCCGGGCGGGCGACGAGGTCGAGGTGCGCCTGACGCTCTCGGGGTGGCCGACCCAGGTCGGCCTCGACCGGCTGCTCGACGTCTCCCTCGACCCCGGCCTGGGCGCGGTGGGGGATGCGGGGTCCGCGCGCCGCGAGGGGCTGTGGGTGTGGCGGCTCCCGCGGGCGGCGCGCGGGGACCACCACCTGCCGCCGCCGGTGGTCCATGTGGGCGACCCCTTCGGCCTGGCCCGCCGCTCGCGCGCCGGTGCCGACGGCGAGGGCCTGCTGGTCGTCCCCCGGGCCCCGCGGCTGGAGCGCCTCGCCCCGGAGGCCGGCACCGCCGGGGGAGGGCTGCGG
>JAXIPH010000238.1:0-6641 GCA_045403035.1 Thermoleophilia bacterium
GCCACCACCGGCTTGCCCAGCGCCATCGCCTCGATCACGGTCGTGGGCAGGGAGTCGGGCAGCACGGAGGCGTGCACCACCACGTCGAGGCCCGACAGGAGCGCGGCCAGGTCGTCGAACGGGGAGATCAGCTCGACCTTATCGACGATCCCCAGGCGCTCGGCCCGCTCGCGCAGGTCGTCCAGGTGGCGGGGGGCCTCGCGCGCCTGTGCGCCGGCGATGATGTAGCGCGCCTGCACGCCGCGCTCCAGCAGCAGGGCGGCCGCGTCGATCACGACGGCGTGGCCCTTCAGGGGCGTGATGCGGCCGATCGACCCCACCCGGGCGAGGCCGTCGGTCGCGGCCGGCGCGGGGCCGGCGCCGGCGCGCAGCGCGGTGAGGTCGATCCCGTTGTAGAGGGTGATCACCCGCTCTCGCGGGACGCCGCCGTCGATCAGCGGGCGCCCGGTGGAGTCGGACACCGCCAGCACCAGGGCCGGCACCCGCCGGCCGATCGCGAGCAGCAGCCGCCGGGTGGACCCGCCGAAGTCCGGCGAGTCCATCGTGTCGTGGATCCGCCACACCACGGGCCGGCGGGCCAGCCGTCCGGCCAGGCTCCCGTAGACGTGGGCCTTTGCGCTGTTGGTGACCACCACGTCCGCCTTGACGCGGGAGATCGCCCGCGCCAGCCGCACGGCCGCCACCGGCAGCGCCCCCACGGCGGACACCGCGCCCAGGCGCGAGCCGGCCCCGGCGCGCGCCACGTCGAGCAGGGCGGGCGAGACCGGCACGATGGCGGTCTCCACCCCGAGCTCGCGGGCGCCCTCGGTGAGGAGGCCCTCGCCGGGGGTGATGAGGATCGGCGCCACGCGGGAGCGGTCGATCCGCTCCAGCAGCGTCAGCAGCATCAGCTCGGCGCCGCCGTAGCCCGTGTAGTGGTTGATGAAGGCGCAGCGCACCGGCGCGTGGGGTCGTCTCATGCCCGGGCACTCCCGACCTCGTCGTAGACGGCGTGCCAGCGCTCGGCGAGCGCCTTCCAGGAGAAGGTGGCGGCGTGGTCGCGCGCCCGCACCAGCCGCTCGCCGCGGGCCGGCTCGGGCTCGTCGATGGCCTCTTGGAGCGCCGCCTGCAGGCCCGCCACGTCGTCCGGCTGGACCACGCGGGCGTGCTCGCCCACCAGGGCGGGCAGGTGGCCTCCGCCCACGACCAGGGGCACCTCGCAGGCCATCGCCTCGATCGCCACCCGGCCCCAGGGCTCGTGCCGGGAGGGCATCGCCACGACGTCCGCGGCGGTGAAGGCCACCCCCACCCGCTCGATCGGGAGCGGCCCGTGGAACCACACGCGGTCGGCGATGCCCAGGCGCTCCGCCTGGGCGCGCAGAGCCGCCTCCTCGGGCCCCTGGCCCACGATCAGGGCGCCGACGCCCGGCATGCGGGCCACCGCCTCCAGGAGAACGTCGACGGCCTTGTCGGGAACGAGGCGGCCGACGATCGCGACGATCGGGCCCGGGTGGGTGATGCCAAGCTCGCGACGCGACTCCGCCCGGTCGCGCGGTCCCAGGAACCCCAGCTCGATCCCGTGGCCGATCACCGCCGAGGGCCCGTGGTAGCCCTTGGCCTCGAAGACCTCGATCGACTCCCGGCTGCGTCCCACGACGTAGTCCGTGTCGTGCACCACGAGCTTCTCGCCCCACCGGAACGGGGGAGGCTGGCGCTTGACGGCCTGCTGGCTGGGGTTCATCACCAGCGGGGCGTGGCGGGCGACCGCCCGGCGGGTCAGCGCCACCTGGGTGCTCACGGCGCTGTAGGGCTCCTCCCAGAGGTCCACGACGTCGGGACGACAGCCGCGCATGAGCTTTCGCAGCCCCCGTGGGTAGAAGTAGAGGTGGCGCTGGCCGCGCACCAGGGGGAGGGCCACGGGCAGCACGACGAGCCGGTACTCGGCCTCGGCGGGCTGCTCGGCCTCCATCCAGCGCCCGAGCTCGAAGAAGCGCGAGGGGGCGACCACGGTCACGTCGAGCCCCGGGCGGCGCGCCAGCTCGCGGGCCTTGGCCTGCGCGAGCTCGACCGAGACGTAGGCATGGCTGATCATCAGGATCCTCACGGTGCGTCCTCTGCGCGCCGGGTCCGTGCGGCCCGGGCTGCGGTCACGTTTCCTTCACGAGGGCCAGGTGCTGGTCGGCGACCGCGTCCCAGCTCGGGGCCGAGCCGTCGGCGATGGCGCGCGCCGCGGCGCGGGTGCCCGCGCGGTCGGCGCGGGTGGCGCGCAGCACGGAGGCGACGGCCGCCGCGGCCGCGTCGACGTCGGACGGCGGGTAGAGCCAGTCGGGCACCCCGGCCAGCAGGCGTCCGATGCCCGCGATGTCGGGCCCCACCACCGGCGTGCCCGCGGCGAGCGCGAGGTGCAGGATGCCGCTCTCGGACGCACGGCGGTGCCCCAGCAGGAGCACGTCGGCCGAGCGCGCCTCGCCCACCAGCTCGTCGATCGACAGGTACCGCAGGTCGAACGAGACGGCATCGGCGGGGAGCCGGTTCAGCAACTCGCGCACCGCCGCCTCGTCGGAGGCGCGGCCCACCACGCGCAGGCGCAGCGAGGAGTCGTCGGCCAGGGCCCGGCCGAACACCGCCACGACCGTGTCGAAGCCCTTGTACGGCCGCAGCGACCCGAGGTGGGCCACCCGCATCCCTCCGTCGCCGTCCGGCTCGACCGCGCTGGGAAAGGCATCCGCGATCGGCCCGTAGGTGCCGTGCGCCACCACGCCCACGCGCGCCCCCCGGCCCGCCAGGCCGCGCACGACCTCGGCCTCGGCCGGGGTCTGGGTGATGATCAGGTGCGGCAGGCGGTAGGTCGCCCGGTGGAGCATGCGACCGATCCCGGGGCTGTCGTGCGGGACCGCGTTGTGGGCCGTGATGACCAGCCGGTGCGCGACGAGGCGCAGCATCACCAGGAAGACCAGCTCGGCCGTGCTCTCGGGCGCCTGCACGTGCACGATCGCGGGCCGGCCCCGCAGGCGGCCCCGCAGCGCCATGCCCACCACCTTCAGCCAGCCGACCGCCCAGGTGAGCGCGATGAACATCATCCGCAACCTGCCGGACAGCCGCCGGGGGGCTCGGCGCCACAGCGTCGCGATCCGGCCCGACTGGGGAACGCGGCCCTCCAGCTCGTGTCCCTGGCGGGTCGCCAGCACGGTCGGCAGCCCCGCCCGGGCGAGCGCGTCGCTGAGCAGGTACGAGTAGTGGCCGATCCCACCGCCGCCGGACCACTCCACCACGATGTAGTCGCCGAGGAGCTCGGTCACGCCGCCCGCCTCGGCCGGGCTCCCGCCGCCGCGGTGACGCCCTGGGCGGGGCTCCCGGTCACGAGAGCCTCGAGGTCGTCGGCCATGGCGGCGCCGATGGCGGCCCAGCCGTAGCGCTCCTCGGCGAGGCGGCGCGCCTCGCCGGCCAGCTCCCGGCGCCGCGCGGGGTTCGCCAGCAGGCCGGCCACCGCGTCGGCGATCTCCCGCGGCGTGTCGGCGATGAGCAGGTGGCGTCCGTGCTCCGCCTGGATGCCCTCGGCTCCGAGCCGGGTCGAGACCACGGTGCGGCCGGCGCCGAAGGCCTCGAGGATCTTGAGCCGGGTCCCGCCCCCGCCCTTCAGGGGCACGAGCACGACGGACGACTCGGCCAGCATCTCTCCCATGTCGGCCACCGGGGACCGCACCTCGACGTTCGCGGCGGCGAGCCGCGCGCGCAGGCCGGGGGACGCGTCGCGGCCGGCGACCACCAGGCGGCACCGGTCGGTGCGGGCACGGATGGCGGGGGCGATCTCGTCGGCGATCCAGTTGCTCGCCACGATGTTCGGCGGGTAGCCCAGGTCGCCGGGGAACAGCACGAGGTCGCCGTCGGGTGGCTCGGGGCTGGGGCCGATGCCCTCCAGGTCGACGCCGTTGGGCACGACCACGACGTGGTCCACCCCGGCGGCGTGCAGCAGCGCCTGCTCGTCGGCGGAGCACACGCACACGCGGTCGCTCGCGCGCAGGACCCGGCGCTCGAAGGACCCCGTGCCGGCGCCCATCAGGCGGCGCCGGACCCGCCGGCCCCGATCGGCCTCGGTCGAGAGGTCGCTGGCCCGCCGCAGCCACTCGATGTTCTGGGTGTCCACGACGAGCGGGGGCCCGAGGTTCCGGGGGACGGTCAGGGTGGGGCCGATCGACACGACCAGGACGAGGTCGATCGCGCCCGCGTGGCGGCGCAGCCAGCCCGTCACCGTCGGGTTCGCCTGGACGGCGAAGTCCAGGGGGACGCCGCGCGCCAGGTTGCGCAGGTAGGCCAGGTGGCGCAGGGGGGGCTTCGGCAGGGAGATGGGGCTCATGCCGGCGTCGCGCAGCTCCTGGAGCTGGGGCTCGGGCGGCGGCTGGCTGAGCAGCAGGCTCACGCGGTGCCGCCTCGCCAGGGCCCGGAAGAGGTGGAAGTTCCGGATCTTGCCGCCGTTGTCGAGCGGCAGGATGGGGTTCTGGGGGACGACTGCCAGGTGCAGGCGGCGTGCGGCCTCCTGGGTCATCCGAGCCCCCCGCTGGACGCGGGCCCCCAGTGCCCGCGGCCGCGCAGCAGGTCGTCGTATCTCGCGGCCATGCGTTCCGCGTCGTGGTGCTCGCGGACGTACCGCCGCCCGACCGCGGCGACGTGCCGGGCGAGGTCGCGGTCCTCCAGCAGGACCCGCACCCGATCGGCGAACCCCCCGGCTTCCAGGCTGGGGAGGACCGTGGGTCGCAGCGCCGGCTCGCGCAGGATCATCTGGGCGGCGTGCCCCTGGCGGCACGTGACCAGCGGGAGCCCGGCATCCTGCGCCTCGATCACCGAATAGCTGCATCCCTCGAAGCGCGTGGGCAGCACCGCCACGTCGGCCGCCGCGTACAGGTCGCGGAGCTCGCCCGCGCCCTGGGGCCCGAGGTCGATGGCGCCCGGGGCGTCCAGCGCGCGCGGCCCCGCCACGACCAGCGTGGTGTCCGCGGGCAGGAGCGGCGGCAGCGCCCGGAGGAGGTCGGCACCCTTCCGGTACTCGACGCGCCCCGGAAACAGCGCGATCCTGCCCTCCGGCAGGCCGTGCCGCCGCCGAGCGGCATCCCCGTCGCCGCCGGCGAACGAGCCCGGCGTGATGCCGTTCTCGATCACCGCGACGCGCCGCAGGCCGTAGTACCGGCGCATCTCCGAGGCGTTCTGCCGCGAGACCTCGACCGCCGTCCCGCGCGCTCCGCCGAGCGCCATGAAGCCGCCGTGCACGTAGCGGTTGCGGGCGTACTCGGCGAACGAGACGCTCGGGCGGATCGCCTTGGCGTACCCGCCGAAGTTCGCGTGGAAGACCACCACCAGGCGTGGGTGCGAGACGCACCAGCCCATCACCCCGTTGGCCAGCACGGCGTCGGCCTCGGCGATCTCCTCGCGATGGCGGCACCAGGTGCGGAAGGCGGCTGCGACCGGCGCCGCCCCGGCCTTCTCGACGGGCATCGGGAGGCGCGCGTCGCCGGGCTGAGGCCAGATCACCCGCGTGCTCCAGCCGCGCCGCTCCAGGGGCGGGATCAGGGAGCGGGTGAACCGCTCGATCCCGCCCGCCCCGGTGTCGAGATCGTGCGGCGTGAGGATGACCAGCCGCATCAGCCCAGAGACTTCGCGATCTCACGCGGCCGCCGGATGGCGCGGAGGAGCACCGGCACGTCCACCACCCGGGTCAGCTGCAGCAACAGCACGTAGATCAGCCCCCCGGCCACGAGCCCCACGAAGAGCGAGATCTGCCCGCCCAGGTAGGCCGCGCCCCCGGCCGCCGCGGCGGCGGCGACCATGCGCACCACCCGCCCCAGCGGGAGATGAAGGTGTGCCCGCCGGCACGTGATCCAGAGCGTGGCGATCATCACCGGGAACTCGGTTGCCACGGTGGCGATCGCCGCGCCGTTCGCGCCGAAGGGCGGGATGAGCAGCAGGCAGAGCGCAACGGCGAGGAAGGCCCCCCCGAAGGCGATGAGCGTCCACACCTTCACCAAGTTCACCGCCGGCACCAGCGCTCCCCCGAGGTATCCGAGGAAGATCGCGATGACGACCGGCCAGACCAGGATCAGTACCGTCCCCGTGGGTCCCTCGAACTCGGCGCCGAACAGCAGGCCGGCGAGCGGGTGGGCCAGCACCATGCCGATCGCGACGATGGGGAACGCCAGGCCGAGAAGGATCTCCCAGCCGCTCGCCACGAAGCGGCGCAGGCGCTCGGGGTTGGTGGCCGCCGCCTGGGAGATGAGGGGGAAGAGGGCGCCGACGATGGCGATCGGGATGATCTGAACCTGGTCCACCAGCCGGTACGCGGCGGCGTAGAAACCGGCCTCCTCGGAGCCCGAGATCTGGTACACGAGGATGGAGTCGATGCGGTAGTAGACCGCCACCGCGATGGCGCCCAGACCCAGCGGAATGCTCAGGCGCAGGAGCGACGACAGCGCCGCCCGCGTGGGCCTGCCGATCGTCGTGAGCTTCTTGGCGAGCCATGCCTGGACGAGCGACGAGAACAGGCCGGCCGCGGTGATGCCCGCCACGAGCAGGACCGGGCCCGCGCCGAACGCGATCATGGTCAGGCAGACGACCGCCCACGAGACCGAGCTCGACGCGTTGTTGATGATGGTCCAGCCCGGCTTCATGGCCGT
>JAXIPH010000223.1:0-4140 GCA_045403035.1 Thermoleophilia bacterium
CCCGCCGAGGCGGCCACGGCGACGCTCGGGCGTCCCACCTCCACCCGGCCCACCCGGTGGGCCACGGCCACGCGCGCCCCGAAGCGCGCCTCGGCCTCGGCCGCCACCGCCCGCATCTCGGCGAGCGCCAGCTCCTCGTAGGCCTCGTAGTCGAGGGCCTCGACCTCCCGCTCGCCGCCCTCCCGGCGGGTGGTGCCGAGGAAGGTCGCGATGCCGCCGTGCTCGGGATGGGCGACCGCGTCGAGCAGGGCGGCCACCTCGAGGGGCTGGTCGGAGAGGGCGATCATCCGCCGGACACCGGGAGCACCAGCGCGACCTCGTCGCCGTCGCGCAGCGGGGCGCCCGGCAGGGTCCACTCGTGGTTGACCGCATAGCGCAGCCCGTCGGGGGGGCCCTCGACGCCGACACCGCTCGGCAGGTGGCTCCACACGGCGCCCGCAGGTGTTGCCGCGGGAAGACGCAACTCGAGCCGGTCGGCCCCGGCCGCCTCACGCAGGGACGCGAACAGGCGCACCGTAATGGTGATGGCCGGTGGGGACTCGGTGCTCACCGCCCCACGATAAACCCCGCCACAAGGTGACCGCCCCCTGCACGATCCTCCGAAAAACTCCCATTCGCGTCCTCAACCGCCCCTGGATCGGGCTCCCGAGGACGGCCGCACATCGCGAAAACCCGCATCCGGGGTAGCGTTCTCGCGATGAAGCGTCCCCTGCGACGAGCCGTGCTGGGCCTGATGCTGGGTGCGGCGGCAGGTGGCGGGGCGTTGACGGTGATGGCGTCCGCGCAGACCACCCCGCCCCAGCTCCCCGACCTGCGATCCGACCCGCCCGACGGCCAGAGCCCGCCCGAGGTCTACTCAAACATGCCCGCGGGCGTCGACGACTGGCTCATCGTGCGCTTCGACGGCTACATCACGAACGTCGGCGACGGGCCGCTGGACATCGAGGGCAACCCAGATCCCCGGAGGGGTGGTGCAGCGCGCGCGCACGGGCGTCGACTGGACGCCCGTGGGCAGCCCGCCCGACGTGAGGTACGAGACCGCCGACGGCCACGATCACTTCCACCTGAAGCGCGCGGTGGAGTACGCGCTCTACAGCTCCGACGCCGACCCCGCCGCCCGCGCCAAGGTGGCCCCCGGCAGCAAGGTGGGCTTCTGCCTCTTCGACACCGATCCCGTCCTGGCCGACCAGGACGAGCAGTTCTACGACTTCAGCGTGAGCCACTTCTGCGAGACCGGGAACCCCGGGGCCACCAGCCTGCGCATGGGCGTCTCACGCGGGTGGCGCGACGTCTATTCGCGCAGCCTGCAGTTCCAGTACGTCAACGTCTCGAACGTGCCCCCCGGCCGCTACCTCCTGGGGGCGAAGGCGGACCCCGACAACCAGATCGTGGAGACGGACGAGGTCAACCCCACGGCGTTCGCGGAGGCCACCACCACGATCCCGGGCGTCGTGGCCGCACCGGTGCAGGCGGTGCTCGACCGCGACGCGCAGGTGCCCGTGACGCTCGGCGTCACGGCCGTGGGCACCGGGGCCGGCATCGCCCTGCGCAACCGGCGCTTCCGGGTGGTGCAGGCTCCGGCCCACGGGCACCTGGACCGGATGGTGGGCGAGACCTTCGGTCTCACGGCGGGGGGGCGGGCGACGGTGCGCTACACCCCCGAGCCCGGCTTCCGCGGGACCGACTCGTTCAAGTACGTGGCCCTCAGCACCTTCGGCAGCCAGGCGCTCTACCCCAGCAGCCCGCCCAGCGCGGGGGCTCTGCTGGTGGGGAGCGGCGCGGCCGTGTCCATCTCGGGCGCGCCGGCCCAGCTCTCGGCGGGGACGTCGGCCCGCCTGTCGGCCGCGCTGGTGAACGTCGACCCCGGGGTGACCTGGAGCGTGAACGGCATTCCCGGCGGTGACGCGACCATCGGCACGATCACCCCGGAGGGGCTCTACACGGCGCCCGCCACCCCGCCGCCCGCACCCGTGACGATCCGTGCCACAAGCACGGCCGACCCGGCCGTGTTCGACGAGGTGACGATCAGGATCGTGCCCGTGCCCGACCCGGTGCCGCTGCCCGTGGCCCCTCCCCCGAGCGCGAGGACCCTGGCGTCCAACGTGGCGCTCACCACGCCCACCGTCGGGCTCCGCGGCGCGCGCCGCCGGATCGTGGTCGTGGGCGTCGTGGCCGGCCGCTCGGGCGCGATCGTGATCACGGCCCGGGACGGAAAGCTCTCCACGCGGGCCTGTCGCTTGCGCGTGTCGAGCGGCCAGTCCGCCACCTGCCGCCTGGCCCTGCGCCCCGGGATGAGACCGGAGAGGACCGTGATCATCGCGGTGCTGCGCTCCAGCGACGGAAAGCGGGTGCTGAAGCGCGCCCGGGTGGAGCGCGCGAAGACCAGGTAGAGAAGTCTCACCGGACGGGGGGTTACGCGCCCCCTGGCGATTGGCGATGATCCCGCGATGCGGCGGCCCGGACGCCACTCGATCCTTGCCCTGATCGGCCTCTCGGCCGCGGCGGCGGTGACGATTCCGATCTACGCCAGCGCCGGCCCGGGGGTGATCGCCCAGGCCCCGGACCTGCGGGCCGACCCCGTGGGCCTCGTCCAGCAGCCCACCGTCTACGCGGACAACGAGGTGGGGCCATTCGGCTCCGGGCAGCTGCTCGTCCGGTTCGACGGCTACGTCACCAACGTGGGGACGGGCCCGCTGGAGGTCTCCGGGAATCCCCAGATCCCCGGCGAGGTCAAGCAGCGCGCGCGGACGACGCCCGGGGTGAGCCCGTCCGTCGTCGTCGGGAGCCCCGAGGTCGTCTTCGAGACCGGCGACGGGCACGACCACTTCCACCTGAAGCGCGCCATGCGCTACTCGCTGTGGACCCTCGACAGGACCGCGCAGGTGGCCCCCGGACAGAAGGTGGGCTTCTGCCTGTACGACATCGAGGCCGCGCCTGCGCCGAGCCCCCCGCAGGACCCGCAGGTCTACACGCAGGACGTCACGAACTTCTGCGAGGCCGGGAACCCCGGCGCCACCTCCCTGACCATGGGCACGTCACGGGGATGGCGCGACGTCTACGAGCAGTTCCTCGCCTACCAGTGGGTCGACGTCTCCAACACCCCGCCCGGCGTGTACGTGGTGGGCAGCGAGGCCGACCCGGACAACGTCATCTGGGAGGGCGGTGGCGCGGCCGAGGTCAACCCGCCCGCCTTCGCCGACAACCAGCCCGTGACCGTGCCGGGCTGGATCGCGCAGCCGGTGGCCGCCCCGCAGACCGGAGCGCTGAAGACCATCCCCGTCCGGGCCCTGCGGTACGGAAACCTCGCGCCCACGGACCTGCGCTACCGCGTCGTCACCGGCCCGGCCCAGGGCAGCCTGAGCGTTCCCGTAGGGCAGACCTTCGACCCGGCCGCCCGGGCGCTGGTCTACACGCCGCCCGGGGGCTACCGCGGTCCGGACGGCTTCCAGTACGTGGCGGTCTCGGCGAGCTCCGGGTTCCCCCTGAGCCCGCCGATCGCCTCCGTGTCCCTCACGGACACGCGCCCGTCGGTGACGATCTCGGGTGCCCCCGCTCGCCTGGCAGTCGGCACGAGCGTGCGGCTCACCGCGGCCCTCGCCAACCTCACGGGCGGCGTGCGGTGGAGCACCAGCGCCGGTCACATCGGGACCGCCGGGCTCCTGACCGCCCCCGACTCCGTGCCCAGGGGCGGCACCATCCAGGTCCGCGCGACGAGCGCGGCCAAGTCGACCGTCTACGGCCAGGTCTCCATTCGGATCGTGCCCGCGAGGGCGGGCGCGAAGCCGGGCGTGGCCGGGACCCTCACCGCGGGGCGCACCCTGCTCTCGCGCGTGGCGATCCGCGCGGTGACGAAGCGGATCCTGGTGGCCCGGGTCGTCAGCGGCCGCCGCGCGGGCCGGATCGCGGTCACCGGTACCTTCGGCCGGAAGGTGCTCGGGCGCTGCCGGGCGCGGCTGCGGGCCCGCCAGGACTTCTCCTGCAAGATCGTGCTGAAGCGCGACTACCCCCTCCGCAGGGTGCGCATGACCGCCCGCTTCACCGCGGGGAAAACGGTCGCGGTGCGGCGCGCGTTCGTGCAGCCGCGCCGCCCCTGACGCCGGTTCCACTCCCCCTTGCCGATGCCGCAGCCGAGGGCCATCC
>JAXIPH010000127.1:0-9182 GCA_045403035.1 Thermoleophilia bacterium
CCAGCGCGACCGCCTCGCCGCCTCGTACGAGCGCCTCACCGCGCTCATGCCCGCCACGGTCGACGCCCTCGCCGATCACGATCGCGGCGCCCTGGCCACGGCCGCGCCCCCCTTCCTCGCCGCCCTTCGAGGGCTCTCATCCGTCACCGCCTCGCCCTCGTCCTGATCCCGCTGGCCCTGCTCGCCGCGGCCTGTGACAGCGGGTCGGTCGGGTCGTCGACGGCCCCGCTCGAGGACGGCACCCGCGTCTCCCCGAGGGTCTACCTGGCCGACACGGCGGCGGCGGCGGAGGCGGTGTCGGACTTCCTGGCCGTGACCGAGAGCATCGGCCCGGTCGCCCGGGCTCCGCGCCTGAGGCAGGTGGCGCCCGAGCTGCGCCCGCCGCTCGAGCGCGCCACCGCCCTCGCACGCCGCCTCGACTCGGCACGCCTCGAGGATGCTCGGCTGGAGGAGCAGCGCGGGCTGGCCGTCGCGGCCCTGGGCCAGGTGGTGCAGGCGATGCTGCGCACGACCATCGCAGCCGAGGCCGCGAATCCCGTGCGCGTGGCCGCTGCGGTCGAGGATCTGGACGCGGCGGTGGCGGAGCTGCGCGATCGCCCCCAGAGCCCCACCCAGACGTCCCCGGGCTGACCGCGGAGGGCGCCCGACGCGAGGTGGGCGCGGACCATCATGCTCGCGCCGGTCCCTGCCGATGGAATCTGTGCGCCGCCGCCCGGGGGTGGCGGCGCTCGTCTCCCTCCGTCACCAAGGATGGTGCCGTCTTGTCCGTGGATCAGGTTCGCGTCCACATCGTCAGCCGTAGCCCGGAATGCTCGACGGATCTCGCGGCGGTCCTCGCCGACGCGGTTCGCCGCCGCCACCCCGGCGCCGAGCTCGTGCTGGCCGTGGAGGACGAGGACGGGAACCCCGCCGACGGCGTGCTCACCCGCCGCGAGCGGGTCGTGCTCGATCTGATCCTGCAGCACCTCACCGACAAGGAGATCGCCCAGCGCATGGGCATCTCCTGGCACACCGTCCGCAGCCACACCCGCTCGATCCTGCGCAAGCACGGCGTGCACTCGCGCCGTGAGATCGCGGTCCGCGGCCTGCGCCGGGACATCGCTTCCTCGCTCACCCAGATCGCCCCGCTGCCCGTCGGCGGGGCCACCGAGCCCTCACCCAAGCTGCCGCGCGGGTGATGGGAGGCCGTGGTCGGTGGGGGGTCGTCGGGAGGCCGACCCCCCACCGGTCGCGGTCACGCCCTCGGGGGTTGGGCCAGGGGGGGCGGGGCCAACAGCCGCAGCACGGCCGACGCCTCGGCCACGATCTCCCGCACGATGTCGCCCGCGGGGAGCGAGCGGCCCGAGAGCCCCGCGGCCTGGCCGGCCCACAGGGCGAGCATCTCCGCCTCGTCGCGACGAGCCGCGGCCGCCCGTAGGTCGGCGCTCGCCCACGCCTGGCGCGGCCAGCCCAGGGCCGGTGGCCCGGCCGCCTCGAGAGCGTCGATCAGGCGGTTCCGGATACCGCGGGCCGGCCGGCCCGACACGGCCCGCGTGATCACGGTGTCCACGTCGCGGGCCTCGCGGAGGCGCCGGCGATAGGACTCCGGCACGCCGCTCTCGACGGCCCCCAGGAAGCGCGTGCCCAGCTGGGCGCCCTGGGCCCCCAGGGCCAGCGCGGCCGCCAGGCCCCGCCCGTCCATCACCGCCCCCGCCGCAACGACCGGCACGTCCACCGCGCGCACCACCTGCGGCACCAGCGCGAAGGTCCCCACCATCGGTACCTCGCCCTCCTCGGGCAGGTCGAAGGACGAGCGGTGGCCGCCCGCCTCGGCGCCCTGGGCCACGATCACGTCGGCGCCGTCCTCCACCGCTCGCACCGCATCCTCCACCGAGGAGGCCATGACGATCACGGGGGCGCCGGCGGCGCGCGCCAGGGCGGGCACCGGTCGCGGCGCGCCGAGACCCACGCTCACCACCCGCGCCCCGGCGGCGAGCCCGGCCTCCACCAGCTCGGCGGCCGACGCCGCCGGCGGGACGGGGGACGGATCGTCCGGCACCTCGAGCTCCCTCCGCAGCGCGGCGAGCGCCTCCCGCGGGTCGCCGCCCCGGGGGTCCCGAGGAGTGGGCGGGGCGACCAGGACGTTGACCGCGATCGGCGCCGCCGTGAGGGCGCGGGCGCGCTCCACGGCGTCCGACGCGGCCGCGGCGGTCATGCCGCTCAGGCCGAAGGCGCCCAGTCCTCCGGCCTCGGAGACCGCCGCCACCAGCTCCGGCGTGGTCGGGCCCCCGGCCATCCCCGCCAGCAGCACCGGATGGCGGATTCCGAGCAGTGCGCAGAGGCGGTTGGCGAACGGGGGATCCGTGCCCGCGTGCGACATCCGCGTCCCCAAATCTCAAGCGGCACCCGCCAAACACCGAAAGAGGGAACAAGCCGGGCCTCACCGGATCGTTCCCTCCACGGAAAGGCTACAAGATGCGCCGCCACCTGCTCGCGCTCTACGTGGCCGGTGCTGCTGTCGCGACGCTCGTCGTGGCCAACAGCGCCGTCGCCGCGACCTGGACCCGCCGCTAGCAGCCGGTCCACCGACGAGGCCGGCGCCCGCCAGTACGCGTTCGCCGGCCCGTTGGGACCCCCGCCCTCCGCGAGGAGAGCGGGCGAGGGCGACGTCTAGAAGTCGTCGGCGGACGCGAGGCTGAGGGCCTGCTCGCGCGCCCGCACGACCTCCCACGGGATCGTGATCGACCGGCCCTGCATCTCCACCGTGCCGGCCCCGCGCAGCTTGCTGAAGGCGGTCGTGACGGCCTCGCGCGAGGCGCCCACCAGGGACGCCCATTGGGCGTGGGTCAGGTCCAGCCGCAGCTCGATGCCCGCGCGCGTGGCCACGCCGAAGCGGTCGGCCAGCTGGTACAGGCGCGCGCGCAGACGATCCTCCACGCGCATCTCGCTCACCAGCGCGACGGTCTCGCGCAGCATGGCGACGCGGTCGGTGAGCATCTCGGCCAGGTTGCGGCCGAGGCGCGGATAGCGCGCCATGAGCCCCTCCACCGCGCGGCCGGAGAGCGGCGACACGGCCGCGTCCTCCAGGGCGCTCACGCACGAGCTGGGCCCGGCGCCGAGGGTGGAGTAGATGGCGCCCGCGTCGAGGAGCGAGATCATGATCTCGTGGCCGGGCGCGGTCGACTCGAAGAGCGCGAGGCGGCCCTCGCGGACGACGAAGAGGTGGTCCGGCCGCCCGAGGGGCTCCGGCATGGACGCCCCGCGCGGCCAGCGCACCAGCGGCAGCCGGCTGTCGAGCAGGATGAGATCGCGCTCCGGCAACCCGGCGAAGAGGTCCATCTGCGTGAGCGCGATGCGCCCGGAACCGCTGACACCCGAGGCTCGGAAGCCGTTCTCGCGCAGCTCGGACAGCACCGTCGCCATGGCGGGCACTGTTGCATCCCTTTGTTATGGCGCTCTAAGAACCGTCGCAAGATGTGGGGAGGCCCGCCGGGGTCGATCGCCCCGTGCGAAGTGCCGATACCATGCGGCGTGCGAACCGGCCAGGAGACGAGAGTGGAACGGCCGAGCCCCGCCGTGCAGGACTACCTCAAGGCCATCTACCGCCTCGGCGAGTCGACGGACCACGAGGAGCCGATCACCACCACCCAGGTGGCCGAGGCCCTCGCCGTCACCACAGCGTCCGCGAGCAACATGCTGAAGAGGCTCGACGGCCTCGGATTCGTGACCCAGGTCAAGCGGCAGGGGGTCGACCTCACCGAGCCGGGCCGCCAGGCGGCCCTCGAGGTGATCCGCCACCACCGGCTGCTCGAGACCTACCTGGCCACGCGTCTCGGCATGCCCTGGGACGAGGTCCACCGTGAGGCCGAGGTGCTGGAGCACCACGTCTCCGAGGCCCTCGCGGCCCGCATCGCCGAGGAGCTCGGCCACCCCGAGCGCGACCCGCACGGGCACCCCATCCCCACAAGCGCCGGGCAGCTCACCACCATCCCCGCGCGGCGCCTGTCGGAGCTGCCGGACGGGGCTGAGGCGGTGGTCGGGCGGGTCGACGACCGCGACGACGCGCTGCTGCGGTTCCTGGCCGAGCGCGGCCTGGTGCCCGACGCGACCGTGGAGGTGCTCGAGCATGCGCCCTTCGGCGGTCCCATCTCCGTCCGCGTGGGCGGGCGCCTGGTCCAGGTGCCGCCGGCCGCCGCCGAGGCGGTGCACGTCCAAACCGAGATCGATACCACCACGTAGGAGGCCTGTGCGAGACTTGCGATCCGCCTCCCTGAGCGGCATCGCAGCGCACCCGACCGAGGAGAACCGCCCGTGCCCCGCAAGCCCCTCATCGCCGTGATCGCGGCCGCCCTGATCGCGGTCTCGCTCGGACTCAGCGCCTGTGGCGACGACGACTCGTCGGATGCCACCACGACCGAGGCTCCGGCGGCCGCCACCACCGCGCCCGCCACCACCGCGCCCGCCACCACGGCGGCTCCGGCCGCCGCCACGGTGTCGGTCGACGCCGACCCCTCCGGCCAGCTCGCCTTCGTGCAGAAGACGCTCACGGCGCCCGCGGGGAGCGACACCTTCGTCCTGACCAACGACGCGCCCGTGCCCCACAACCTCGCCATCGAGGGCAACGGCGTCGAGGCCGGCCCGAGCGACACGATCCAGGGCGGCGGGACCGCCGAGCTGACGGTCGACCTGCAGCCCGGGACCTACACCTTCTACTGCGAGGTGCCGGGCCACCGGGAGGCCGGCATGGAGGGCACGCTCACCGTCAACTGACGGGCCTCACTCCTCGGCGTAGGGCTGGGAATCGGCGATCAGGTCGTCGATCTCCAGCCCGAGGCCCTGCATGAAGAAGGGCGTGAGCAGGTTGAGCGTGTGGCGGCACGCGGGGCAGATCGGAAGCGGCGGAGGGGGAGGGAGCCCCTCCGTCTCGCCGGCCAGGCTGTAGGCCGAGCCGCAGTAGCGCGCGCAGACGCCGCAGGAGCCCGCCCTGCAGTCCAGGCGCACCAGGTCGACACCGGCCGACCCGATCTGCTCGAGCCACGCCCGGTGGCGCTCGGCGTAGGCGGCCGCCTCGTCGCGCAGGCTCGCCCGCGCCTCGCCGGACCAGCCCTCGCGCAGGGCCGTCGCGAAGGGCTCGGGCGGGTCGTCGACCGACCGGAAGCGCTCGGTCCACCGGTCGATCTCGGCGTCCCAGTCGCGCCGGGACGCAGCTGGGAAAATGCCACTCATCCGCGGCTCAGGAAACTACAAGTCCTCGACGAAGTCGACCACCGGCGCCGCTGCGATGAGGCCGGCCTGGTGCCCGCGGCGCAGCAGCTCGGCCACCGCGGCCCGGCCGTCCTCGCCGTAGTCGAGGGTGCGGTCGTTCACGTACATGCCCCCGAAGCGGTCGGCCAGCGCCCGGTCCAGGCCGCGCCCGAAGCGCTCGGCGTGCGCGAGGGCCCCCGGCCGGTGCTCCAGGCCGTAGGCGATGCTCTGCCGCAGCAGGCGCGACAGCCGGGGGAGGGTGTCGCCTTCATCCAGGTCGCGGCGCACCGCGTTGGCGCCCAGCGGCAGCGGCAGGCCGCCGGTCAGCTCGTGCCACCACTCGCCCAGGTCGAGGATCGACTGGAGCCCCTGCGAGGCGTAGGTGAGCTGGCCCTCGTGGATCACCAGGCCCGCGTCCACCTCACCGGCCTCGACCACGTCGAGGATCCGGTCGAACGGGGTGATGACGGGGTCGGCGATCCGCCCCACCGCCAGCTGGAGCTGCAGGAACGCGCTCGTCAGGAGGCCGGGGACGGCCACCCGCAGGCCCGCTAGGGCGGCCGGGTCGAGCGGCTCGCGGGCCACCACGATCGGGCCGTAGCGCTCGCCCATCGACGCGCCGTGGGGCAGGAGCCGGTAGCGGTCGGAGAGGTACGCGTAGGCGTGCACCGACAGGGCGGTCACCTCGAGACGGCCCTCGCGCGCCCAGTCGTTCAGCGTCTCGATGTCGCGCAGCACGTGCTCGAAGCGGAAGCCGTCGGTGGGGATCAGGTCCTCGGCCAGCGCGTAGAACATGAAGGCGTCGTCGGGGTCGGGGCTGTGCCCGAGGCGGATCAGGCGGTCGCTCACGTGCCTCCTATCGGGGGGCGGGGCGGATCAGAAGTAGGTGTCGTCGGGCCGCCACGGGGGCGCGCAGGCGCACAGCAGGCGCACCGGCCCCGCGGCGTCGGCGCTGATCCGGTGCCAGGCCCCGGGCGGGATCAGGATCGCGTCGCCCGTGGCGACCCGGGCGCGCTCGCCGTCGATCTCCATCTCGCCGGCGCCCTGCACGAGATAGTAGATCTCCTCGCTCTCCCGGTGGTGGTGGCGCACCGTGCTCTGCCCGGCCTCGATCGTGGCCTCGGCCAGGCTCTGGTGGGCCACGGGGGCGTTGGAGCGGTCGAGGAGCGAGCGGATGGTGCTGCCGTCGGTCGTCGTGAACGGCTCGGCTTGGGCGCGGGACCGGATCTCCACCCGCTCAGCCTAGCGAGGCGGGGCCGGTGCTACGGCCGGCCGATGGGCAAGGTGCGCGACGGCGGAGCCGCGGGCGCCCGGATGACGCACATCCCCTCCCCCTCGGCCGCGAGCACCTCGTCGGGCAGGTGCACCGTGACCACCGCCCGGTAGCCCCGCTCGCTGCGTTGGACCAGCCGGCCGCGCAGCGTCAGCTCCAAACCCCCGGGGATCGGGCGCCGCAGCCGGTACCGCACCTTGGCCGTCATGCCCCACATGCCGTGCGGCGCACCGGCGTAGACCAGCATCTCGTCAACCAGCATCCCGACCAGCCCGCCGTGGACGCGGTCGGGGTACCCCATGTGCGTGGGCCGCGGCGTGAAGCGCGCCACCGCGTCGGTGCCGTCGCGGCGGATGATCAGGCCCAGCCCCTCGGGGTTGCCGGCGCCGCAGACGAAGCAGTCGGGGCACTCGGGAGGGTTGAGGATCGGAAGATCGTCCACGGCGGGGCGCCATGCTAGCGTCCGTCGCATGATCGCCCTGCTGGTCGTCGTGCACTCGATCCTCTGCGTGCTCCTCATCTTCCTGGTGCTCCTGCACAGCGGGAAGGACGCGGGCCTCTCCGGAGCCTTCGGCGTCGGCGGGAGCTCGAGCGCCTACGGCGGCTCGACGGCCATCGTGGAGAAGAACCTCGATCGCGTGACGGTCGTGGTGGCGGTCCTCTTCTTCGTGACGACCTTCTTCTTGGCAAAGACCCTGTAGGGCGACGTCCCCATCGGGCGCGCCGGGTTGCGTTTCATGATTGTTACGCAAGCAGGTACCCTGCGCCGCGCGATGCGTGGTGAGCGACGACAGGGGATGCGCGCGATGGCGGCGCTCGCGATCGCAGCCGCGGCGCTGCTCCTGGCCGGATGCGGCTCCTCCGGCGGCGGCGAGCAGACCCCCGAGCGCGGAGGCACCCTGGTGGACGCCGAGTACCAGGCGCCCCCGATCCTGAACGTGCTCCTCGCCGACGGCGTCTCGACCGTCGGCCAGCGCATCGTCTCGAACATCCAACAGAACCTGCTCACCGTGAACGAGAAGGGCGAGTACGTGCCCCAGCTCGCGGAGGCGGTGCCCTCGGGGAACGACGTGCGCGAGGGGCCGCTGCGGCTGACCTTCCGGCTGCGTCCGGAGGCCACGTGGTCGGACGGTGAGCCGGTGACGAGCGCCGACGTCGCCTTCACCCTGCGCACGATGATGGACGAGGACAACCAGATCGCGAGTCGCGAGGGGTGGGACCAGATCGCCCGCATCGAGCCGGGCGTCACGGCGGCCGGCGGGACCTGCGCGCCCGCCACCTGCTTCACCGTGGCCTTCCGCGGCGACTACGCGCCGTGGCGCGACATCTTCAGCGTCTCCGCGGGCTACTACGTGCTGCCGCGGCACGTCCTGCGGGGCAAGGACTTCAACACGGCGTGGAACGACGGGGACATCGTGGGCTCGGGCCCCTTCACCCTGGAGAGCTACGAGCCGCGCGTCCGGGCGGTGCTGGCGCGGTCGCCGAGCTACTGGGGCTCGAAGGACGCGGGCGGCGGCCCCTTCCTCGACCGGATCGTTGTCAACTTCCTGGACTCCCCCGGCGGGGCGGTGAACGCGCTGCGCCAGGGCGAGGCCCAGATGGCGAGCCTGACGCCGGACCCCGACCTCATCGCCCGCGCCGACGCCATCGAGGGGGTCGAGGTCCAGGCCGTGCCGTCGGTCTTCTGGGAGCACATCATCCTCAACCTCCAGGCGGAGCCGCTCACCGATCCGGCCGTGCGCCGGGCGCTGGCCTACGCGATCGACCGGCAGCAGGTGGTGGAGGTGTTGCTCGACAGCTCCTTCCCGGTGCTCCAGAGCGTCCTGCGGCCCTTCCAGGCCGGCTACGAGCCGGCCTTCGAGGGCTACGCCTACGAGCCCGACCGCGCACGGTCGCTGCTGACCGCGGCCGGGTGGACCCTCGGCCCGGACGGGATCTTCGAGAAGGACGGCCGCGAGCTGGAGATCCCGATCGTCATCACCGCCGGCGACGAGCTGCGGCACACCACCGTGCGCCTGATGGCGGATCAGGCCGCGAGGGCCGGCATCCGTCTCACCGCCCGCTCCGAGACGCCCGACACGATCTTCGGAGGGGCCCTGGTGCAGGGCGACTTCACGGCCGCGGAGCTCGCGTTCGGGAGCGGCCTCGAGCCCACCCTCACCACCCTGCTGGCGTCGGATGAGATCCCCTCGGAGGGGAACGGGTTCACGGGCCAGAACGTGTACCGGTGGAGCAACCCCGACGCCGACCGCCTGATGCACCTCTCCGATCGCCTGATCGACGACGCCCCCCGGGCGAGGGCCCTCGCGCAGGTCCAGGAGATCGTGGCCGATCAGGTGCCGCTCATCCCGCTCTACCAACAGCCGAACGCCGTCGCGTACACCGAGGCGCTCTCCGGCGTGCGAGAGAACCCCAGCCAGGCGGAGGTGTTCTGGAACAGCGCCGAGTGGTCGCTGGGAGGCGGATCCGACTAGTGCCGTGTCGGGTGACGTTGGCCGTGTTCTGGCCGCGAAAATCCCGCGGGGCAAGGACGCAGCCGAGGCCGATAGTGGTGTCTATCGGCCGAGGTGAGGACGCCGCATCCGCGATGATTTGCAGCCCGCCAGAACCGGGCGGATGTTGCCCGGCACGGCACTGGTGACGCCGTGATCGCCTACGCCCTGAGGCGTCTGGCGATCGCGGTCCC
>JAXIPH010000048.1:0-21666 GCA_045403035.1 Thermoleophilia bacterium
CGGAGGGCAGCGAGGTCACCGTGGTCATCAAGGCCTCCGACGTCCTGATCGCGGTCGAGTAGCCGGGCCGCCCCGGCACCGGCGGGCTCGCTTGTCGGGCTCGTCGAGACCTCATACAGTCGCCGGGCCTGGCCCCCCCCGAACCCGACGAGCGGCGCTCGGTGACGACGCGCGAGACCCGGACTCCAGACGCACGAACGGCCGCTCGTGAGCGCGAGGGCGCCGCCGCGCTCGCTGCCGTGGTCGAGGATCTCGGCGCCGAGCTGTCGCTGCGCCCGCTGCTCGAGCGCATCCTCGACCGCTCCATCACGCTGCTCGGGGGTGACGCCGGGTCGATCTCCCTGGTGGACGAGCTGGCCGGCGTCTACCGCAAGGAGGCGGACATCGGGGTGGCCTGCCAATCCGGGCGGGTCTTCCCGCTCACCGAGGGCGTCACCGGGGCCGTGGTCGCGCGGCGAGGCTCGGTGATCTTCCGCGACTACGCGCAGGTGCCGGGCGGGCACGTGCCCGAGGCCGACCGGGCGACGCTGCAGGCCGTCATCGGCGTCCCGATCTGGTGGCGCACGGCGATCATCGGCTCCTGCGTCATCTTCAGCCGCGACGCCGACCGCGTGTTCAGCGCGGAGGACGCGGGCCTGCTGGAGCTCTTCGCCACGCACGCCGCGCTGGCCATCACCTACGCGCGCCTGCACGAGTCCGCCGAGGCCAACGCCCGAGCCGAGGCCGCCGCCGAGGAGCGCAACCGGATGGCCCGGGAGGTCCACGACACGGTGGCCCAGGGGCTCGTCTCCGTGCTCCTGCAGCTGCGCTCGGCGGAGGCGGACCTCACCGAGGGCCGCGCCGTCGAGCTGGGGATCGCCATCAGCGAAGCCCGCGCCGCCGCCCGCTTCGCCCTCGAGGAGACCCGGCGCAGCGTGCTCGGGCTCGCGCCCTCGCCGCTGGCAGGCCGCTCGCTGGAGGAGGCCCTCGAGCGCGAGCTGGCATGGGCCAACCGCACCGGCACCGCCGACGTCCGCCTGGTGGTCGCGGGAGAGCCGGCTCCACTGCGGGCCGAGGTCGCCCACTCGCTCTTCCGGATCGCCCAGGAGGCGCTGACCAACGCGCTGCACCACGCCGAGGCCCGCTCGGTGCGTATCGGGGTCGTGTACGCCCCAGAGGGGGTCACGCTCCTGGTGCAGGACGACGGCGCGGGCTTCGACCTGGCCGAGGTCGAGCAGGCCGACGCCCTCCACGGCATCGGGCTGCGGGGGATGGCTGAGCGGGCTCACCTGATGGGCGGGACCCTGGAGGTCGAGACCACCCCCGGCTGGGGCACCAGCGTCCGGGCGCACCTGCCGCACGGCGAGGACGCGCCGAGCCGCCCGGCGGTCACCCGGGTGCGGCTGCTGATCGCGGACGACCACCAGGCGATCGGCGTCGGCATCGCGCGCCTCCTGGCCGACGTCGAGCCGTCCATCGAGGTGGTCGGACAAGCGGGCTCCGGTCGCGAGGCCCTCGTCCTGTGGCGCGCCCTGCGTCCGGACGTCGTCCTGATGGATCTGCGCATGCCGGATGGGGACGGCGTGGAGGCCATCGTCCGGATCCGGGCGGAGGATCCCGAGGCGGCGATCGTCGCGCTGACGGCCTTCGACCACGACGAGCTCGTGGCCGGGGCGCTCCGGGCCGGGGCCCGGGGGTACCTGGGCAAGGACGCCTCGGGCGCCGATTTGGCCCGTGCGGTCCTCGCCGCGGCCCACGGCGGAGCCCTCCTCTCGAGCCATGCAGTCGAGCGCCTGCAGGCTCACTTCAAGGGGGCGGTCGGGCTCTCGGGACGCGAGCGGGAGGTCTTCAGCCTGCTCGAGCGCGGCCTGCCCGACCGCCAGATCGCCGATGCCCTGTCCATCTCGGTCAAGACGGTCGAGAAGCACGTGGGCGCGATCCTGCGAAAGACGGGGGCGCAGAACCGCACGGAGGCCGCGCTTCAGGCCCGGGAGCGAGCTCTGCGGTAGGGGGATCCCGCATCGCACGACGGGGGATCCTCCGGATGGCGGGCCCGGTCCCTCGTCGTAGCGTCGAACGACTGGCGTCCCGGCGACCCGGAGGGTCCGCTGCCAGTCGTGCCGCTGAAGGAGATACTCGACCGCGCCTTCGCCGAGCGCTACGGCGTCGCGGCGTTCAACGTGGTCAACGATCTCACCCTCGAGGCCGTGATCGCCGCGGCCGAGGAGGTCCGCTCGCCGCTCATCGTCCAGACCTCGGTCAAGACGGTGAAGGCGATGGGCGCCGAGGTCCTCTACCAGCTCTTCCGGGCGCTGGCCGGGCCCGCGAGCGTCCCCGTCACGCTGCACCTCGACCACTGCCCGGAGCGCGAGGTGGTGACCACCTGCCTGGACACCGGGTGGAACTCCGTGCTCTTCGACGGGTCGGCCCTGCCGGTGGACGAGAACACCCGCCAGACCATCGAGGTGGTGGCCGAGGCCCGGCGGCACGGCGCGCACGTCGAGGGTGAGATCGAGGGGGTGCGCGGAGTGGAGGACGGCATCGGCTCGGACGAGGAGGGCGAGATCTATCCCCTGGAGGAGGCGGTGGCCTTCCTCGAGGCGACCGGCGTCGACTGCTTCGCGCCGGCCATCGGCACGGCCCATGGCGTCTACTCGACCGCGCCCGAGCTCAACCCGCAGCGGGTGACGGACCTCGTCGCGCGCAAGCCGATCCCCATGGTCCTCCACGGCGGCACCGGGCTGAGCGCGTCGGCCTTCCAGGACCTGATCGCCCGCGGCTGCGCCAAGGTCAACATCTCCACGGCGCTCAAGGTCTCCTACCTGGACTCCACGCGCGCCTTCCTGGACGCCAACCCCGGCAAGTACGACCCGCCGTCCCTGTTCCGTGAGCAGCGCGCCGCGATCAAGGACCTGGCCGAGCGGCACCTGCGGCTCTTCGGCAGCGCGGGCAAGGCCTGGTGAAGGCCTTGATCTTCGACTGCGACGGCGTGCTCGCCGACACGGAGCGGTTCGGCCACCTGCCCGCCTTCAACCAGACGTTCGCCGAGTTCGGCCTGCCGGTGCGGTGGTCCGAGGACGAGTACGGCGAGAAGCTCCGGATCGGCGGCGGTAAGGAGCGCATGGCCAGCTTGCTCACACCTGAGCTGGTGCGCGAGGCGGGGCTGCCCGCGGACGCCGACGAGCAGCGGGCACTGGTCGCCACCTGGCACGCGCGCAAGACGGCGATCTACACGCAGCTGGTGGCGTCGGGAGCGCTGCCGGCGCGCCCCGGGGT
This sequence comes from Thermoleophilia bacterium, assembly GCA_045403035.1. Lineage (GTDB taxonomy): Bacteria > Actinomycetota > Thermoleophilia > Miltoncostaeales > Miltoncostaeaceae > CAVXDY01. The sequence goes on from JAXIPH010000048.1 coordinate 3,256, forward strand.
GACGCGGGTGATCGGCGAGGCCCTTGACGCCGGCTGGACGCTCGCCGTGGCGTCGACGTCGGCCGAGGCGTCCGTGCGGGCGGTGCTGGAGCACGTCGCGGGCGAGGAGCAGGCCGCGCGATTCGCGGCGGTGCTGGCCGGCGACGTCGTTCCGCGAAAGAAGCCGGCCCCCGACATCTACGAGCTTGCGCTCGAGCGACTCGGGGCGGCGCCGTCCGACGCGCTCGTGGTCGAGGACTCGCGCAACGGCCTGGAGGCCGCGTCGGGAGCCGGCCTGCGGTGCGTGATCACCGTGAACGACTACACGGCGGACGAGGACTTCAACGAGGCGGTGCTGGTCGTGAGCTCGCTCGGCGACCCCGGCGGTGAGCGCAGCCGTGTGCTCGCCGACCGGTGCCGGGCGGAGCCCCGCGACTGGGTGACCCTGCGCGACCTCGAGGCCTGCCTCGAGGCCTGACGCGCGACGAGCGGGCGCAACCTGGGAGGGGGGCGAATGGGGCAGGAGGGTTTCGAGCAGGTCGAGCTGGTGGTCCGGACGATGGCCCAGACGGCCGTCGACAACGAGACCTACTTCAGCGACCTCGACGCGGTGGTCGGCGACGGCGACTTCGGCTACTCGCTGGCGCGGGGCTTCGAGATCGTGCTCGCCGAGTGGGACGACCTGGATCGCACCGACTCGGCCACCTTCCTCAGGAAGGTCGCGGTGATCATCACCAGCCGCATCGGCGGGACCTCGGGCCCCCTGTGGGGCACCGCTTTCCTGCGAGCGGGCGGCGCCGTGAACGGCGCGGACGCGATCGGCGCCGATGAGGCGGTCGCCATGCTCCGGGCCGCCATCGAGGGCGTCAAGCACCGTGGCCAGTCCGACGTCGGCGACAAGACCCTTCTGGACGCGCTCGTGCCGGCGACCGACGCGCTGGAGGAGGGCCTGCGCGCCGGCGAGGGCAGGACGGCGCTCGCCACCGCGGCCCAGACGGCGCGCGCGTCGGCCGAGGCCACCACGTCCATGCTCGCCAAGCGGGGGCGCGCCTCCTACACCGGCGAGCGCAGCATCGGCAGCCCGGACGCCGGAGCCATCGGGGTCGCGGTCATGTTCGAGGAGCTCGCCAAGGCCTGGCCCGAGACCTAGCGCTCGCCGGGCACATCAGCAGTCGAACCACGCGAGGAAAGGTGGCGCCATGAAGAAGTTCGTCAATGAACCGAAGGACTTCGTCCCCGAGATGCTGAAGGGCATCGCCCTGGCCAACCCGGACACCATCAAGTACGTGCCCGAGTACAACCTGATCATGCGGACCGATGCGCCCAGCGACGACAAGGTGTCGATCGTCCAGGGGTCCGGCTCGGGCCACGAGCCGGCCCACGTGATGATCGTCGGCAAGGGGATGCTCGACGCCGCCTGCCCGGGCGACGTCTTCGCGGCGCCGCCGATGGACTACGTGCTCGAGACCACCAAGCTCCTCAACTCCAAGAAGGGCGTCCTGCACATCATCAACAACTACACCGGCGACCGCATGGCGTTCGACATGGGCCGGGAGATGGCTGAGGCCGAGGGCGTGCGCATCGGCACCGTGATCGTCGACGACGACGTGGCGGTGAAGGACTCCACCTGGACGGTCGGACGTCGCGGCGTGGCCGGGAACTTCTTCGTGATCAAGGCCCTGGGCGCCGCCGCCGAGCAGGGGGCCGAGCTCGACGACCTCGTGGCCCTGGGGGAGCGCGTGAACTCCGTGTCCCGGACCATGGGCATGGCGCTGACGTCCTGCACACCCCCGTCCAAGGGGTCGCCCCTCTTCGACCTCGGCGACGACGAGATGGAGATGGGCGTCGGCATCCACGGCGAGCCGGGGCGGCGCCGGGAGAAGCTCGCGAGCGCCGACGCGATCGTCGACGAGCTCCTCGAGGCCACCGTCTCCGACCTCCCGTTCAAGAAGGGCGACAACGTGGCCCTGATGATCAACGGCCTGGGCGGCACGCCCATCAGCGAGCTCTACATCCTCTACGGGCGGGCCCACGAGCAGCTGGCAGGCCGCGGGATCAACGTCGCGCGGAACTACGTGGGCGAGTACTGCACGTCCCTCGACATGGCGGGGGCCTCCCTCACCGTCGTCCGGCTGGACGACGAGCTGTCGTCGCTGCTCGAGGCGCCGGCCGAGATCCCGATCCGGACCTTCTAGGTGAACCGGTGGCGCCCCCTCCTCGCCATGAGGATGGGGCGCCGCGGCGCTCAGGGCGTCGTCGTCGGCCCGGGGTCGTCGGGCTCGGGCCCCAGCCTTCACTCACCGTCCTCGCGCTCGAAGACCACGTCCTGGGACTGGCCAGCGACGGCGACGATCCCGGTCGCGCGATCTCCGGTGACCACCACCTCAGTGAGGGTGATCTCCGGGATCCGCCCCGTAGTACTGCGTGATGACCGCCGCGACGGCCAGCGCGCTGAACCGGTTGCTCACACGGCAAGCATGCCGGAAGCCCTGCCCTCGCCCTGACGAGGACGGGCGCCCGGCGGCCATCAGCTCACCCGGAGCACCACCTTGCCGCGCCCGTGCCCGGTCTCGACCTCGCGATGGGCGTCGGCGGCCCGCGCGAGCGGATGGACGGAGCGGATCGTCACCTGCAGCTCGCCGGCCTCCCACAGGCCCACCAGCCCGGCCAGCCGGGCGGCCGACCGCTGCCCGCGCAGGCCGCGCAGACCCAGCTCCTCCACGCGGTCGTAGGAGACGATCGTGCCGATCCGGTCCCGGTCCCGCGCGAGCGGGAGCGCCGCCAGCAGGGAGTCGCCCCCGGCGGCGTCGAGGATCACGTCCACGCCGCCCGGCGCCAAGCCGCGCACCCGCTCGGCCATGCCGCCCCCGTAGGTGACGGGAACGGCGCCCAGGGACCGGAGGTGGTCGTGGTTGGCCTCGCGGGCGGTTCCGATGAGGGTGGCGCCCCGGAGGCGCCCGAGCTGCACGGCCATGGTGCCCACGCTGCCGGCGGCCCCGTTCACCAGCAGGGTCTCTCCGGCGGCCACCTCCAGGGCGTCGAGGGCGATCTGGGCCGTCTGAGCCCCCGCCGAGAAGCCGCCGGCGATCTCCCAGGGCATCGCGGGCGGCCTGGCGACGACCTGGTCCGCGGGGACGGCCACCAGCTCGGCGTAGCACCCCAGCATCCGGTAGCCGAGCACCTCGTCCCCCACCACGATGCCGCTGACGCCCTCCCCCACCTCGTCCACGACCCCCGCCAGCTCGTTGCCCGGCACCACCGGCGGCGTGGGCTCGGGCACGGTGGGCGGCCTCCACCCGGTGCGGCGCAGCGCGCAGTCGGCCGGCTGCACCCCTGCGGCCCGGACGCGCACCCGCACCGCCCCCGGCCCCGCGTGCGGCGGATCGACCTCCACCAGGCGCAGCACCTCGGGCGGGCCGGGCGCGTCGAACGCCGCCGCCGCCCTCCCGTCGGGAATCGTCCCCTCGGCCATCGCTGGAGGATGCCCCTTCAAGCGCACTTGAAGTCAAGGAGCCCTCGTGCTGAGGTGGGGTGGTGGCGCACACCCTGACCATCGGAGAGCTGGCCGAGCGCAGCGGCGTCGCGACCTCGGCGCTGCGCTACTACGAGGAGCGCGGGCTGATCGCCCCCGAGCGCACGCCGGCCGGCCACCGGCGCTATCCGCGGGCGATCATCCGCCGGGTCGCGTTCATCGTCTTCGCCCAGCGGGTGGGCATGAGCCTGGAGGAGATCGGCGCCGAGCTGGCCCTCCTTCCGGACGACCGGGTGCCCGAGCGCGCGGACTGGGACCGGCTCTCCCGCACCTGGCGCGAGCGCATCGACGGGCGCATCGCCGAGCTCGGCCGGCTGCGCGAGAGCCTGGGCGAGTGCATCGGGTGCGGGTGCCTGTCGCTCGACCGCTGCGCGCTCGCAAACCCCGGCGATCGCGCCGGCCGCCGCGGCGCGGGTCCGCGCTACTGGATCGGGGACCCCCGCCCGGCACCAGCCCCGCCGGTGGCGTAGGGTCGACGGCGGAGTCGATCGCGCCCCGTCCGGGGCAAGGGAATCCGGTTCGAAATCCGGAGCTGACGCGCAGCGGTAGGGATGTGCGGGAGGGCGGAGAGCCACTGGGCCGGTCGCGGCCCGGGAAGGTCGCCCCCTCGATCGCATCCGAGCCCGAAGACCTGTCGTCTCCGCGCCCGCACACCGCGGGCTCCCCGCACACAGCGGTCCCGCGAATCGGATCGCACGGAGAAACGGAGCAGCGCTGATGGCACGAACCGCCGTCCTGGGGCTCCCCCGAGTGGGGCCCGACCGGGAGCTGAAGCACGCGCTGGAGTCGCACTGGGCCGGGCGCACCGGCGAGCCCGAGCTGCGGGAGACCGCGGCCGCCCTGCGCGCCGCCGGCTGGCGCCGGGCGAGGTCCGCCGGCATCGACGTGGTCGCCTCGGGCGACCAGAGCCTCTACGACCACGTCCTCGACGCGGCCTGGGGGCTGGGCGCCATCCCCGGGCGCTTCGGCGGACCGGACGCGGACGGGCTCGGCGCCTACTTCGCGATGGCCCGCGGCAGCGCCGACGCGCACCCGCTCGAGATGACCAAGTGGCTCGACACCAACTACCACTACCTGGTTCCCGAGCTCGCGGACGGCCAGGCCTTCCGCGCCCGGCCCGGCCACTGGACCGGGCAGATCGCCCACGCGCGGCAGCTCGGGATCGCCACCCGGCCCGTCGTCCTCGGCCCGTTCAGCTTCCTGCGCCTCTCCAAGGGCCTCGCGCGCCCCCTGGACGCCCTCCCCGCGCTCGTGCCCGCCTACGCCGAGCTGCTCGCCGCCATGGCCGCGGCGGGGGCCTCGGAGGTGCAGATCGACGAGCCGTGCCTCGCGCTCGACCTGACCGGCGACGAGCTCGACGCCGCCGCGGCCGCCCGCGGGGCGCTCGCCGCGGGCGACGGGCCGGCCCTCGCGGTGGCGACCTACTTCGCCCCCCTCGAGCCCGGGACCCTCTCCCGGCTCGCCACGCTGCCGCTGGGGGAGCTGCACGTCGATCTGGTGCGCGGCCCGGGGCAGCTCGAGCCGGCCCTGCGGGCGCTCGGGGGCACCTCCATCCGCCTCTCGCTGGGCGTGGTGGACGGGCGCAACGTCTGGGCCACCGACCTCGACGCCGCGCTCCGCCAGATCGACGCGGCCGCCGAGGCGCTCGGGAGCGACCGGCTGACGATGGCGCCCTCGTGCTCCCTTCTGCACGTCCCCTACGAGGCCGGGCGCGAGACGGGCATCCCCGCCGAGGTGCGCGGATGGCTGGCGTTCGCGGCCGAGCGGTTGGACGAGCTGGCCGTGCTGGCCGAGGCGGTCAGCAGCCCCGACCGGCGCGACGAGCTGCTCGCCGCCTCGCGGGAGCGAGTGGCGTCGCGGCGCGCCTCGGCGCGGACCAACGACGCGGAGGTGCGCGCCCGGTCCTCCGCCGTGACCGACGCCGACCACGACCGCGGCGCCCCGGTCGACGAGCGCCGGCGCCTCCAGCGCACGCGCCTCGCCCTCCCCGAGCTGCCCACCACCACGATCGGCTCGTTCCCCCAGACGGACGCCATCCGCGCCGCGCGCCGCGACCTGCGGACGGGCGCCCTCGGCCCGGCCGGCTACCAGCGGTTCCTCGAGGAGCGGGTCGCCGAGGTCGTCGCCGTGCAGGAACGCCTGGGGCTCGACGTGCTCGTGCACGGCGAGCCGGAGCGCAACGACATGGTGGAGTACTTCGGCCAGCAGCTCCGGGGCTTCGCCTTCTCGGACCACGGCTGGGTGCAGTCGTACGGGAGCCGCTGCGTGAAGCCGCCGATCCTGTACGGCGACGTGTCGCGCCCCGCGGCGATGACCGTCGGCTGGTGGCGGCAGGCGCAGTCGCTCACCGACCGCCCGATGAAGGGGATGCTCACCGGCCCGGTCACGATCCTCCAGTGGTCCTTCGTGCGCGACGACCAGCCTCGCTGGGAGACCTGCCGCCAGATCGCGCTCGCCATCCAGGACGAGGTGCTCGACCTGGAGCGGGCCGGCGCGGCGATCATTCAGGTCGACGAGGCCGCCCTTCGCGAGGGGTTGCCCCTGCGGCGGGCCGACCAGGACGACTACCTGCGCTGGGCGGTCGATTGCTTCCGGCTGACCACGGCCCCGGTGCGCGACGAGACGCAGGTGCACACGCACATGTGCTACTCGGAGTTCAACGGGATCATGGACCACGTCGCCCGCCTCGACGCTGACGTCCTCTCCATCGAGGCGTCGCGCTCGGGCATGGAGGTGCTCGACGCCTTCGCGGAGGTGGACTATCCGGGCGACGTCGGCCCGGGGGTCTACGACATCCACTCCCCGCGAGTGCCCTCGCCCGACGAGATCGAGCGGCTGTTGGAGCTCGCCGAGGCCCGCATCGGCCGGGATCGCCTGTGGGCCAACCCGGACTGCGGCCTGAAGACGCGGGGCTGGGGCGAGGCCGAGGCTGCGCTGGCCAACCTCGTGGAGGCCGCCGGGCGTCGCCGCGCCCTCCGGCCGGCCGTGGCGTAGGAGCCCCGCCGCCGGGTGCCCCGCGCAGGGGCACCCGGTACGGGCGCGGCCCTACCGGCGCTGTGGCGCCGGCGCCGCGACCGGGCGCTCTGCGGCCCCGGGCTCCAGGGCGAGCCGGGGCAGGAGCCGGTCGAGCCAGGCCGGGATGGCCCAGTTCGCGCGGCCCAGCAGTGCCATCAGGGCGGGCACGAGCACCATCCGCACGATCGTGGCGTCGACCAGGATCGCGGTCGCCATCCCCAGGCCCATCAGCTTCAAGAACACCTCAGGGCTCGCCAGGAACGCGAGGAACACGGCCACCATGATCGCCGCGGCCGCCGTGATGACGCGGGCGGTCTTGGCCAGGCCCGCGACCACCGAGCCGTGGTTGCTGCCCGTGCGCAGGTACTCCTCCCGGATCCGCGAGAGCAGGAAGACCTCGTAGTCCATCGAGAGGCCGAAGAGGACCGCGAACATCATCACCGGGATGAACGGGGCGATGGGCGTCTCGGTGTCGATGCCCACCAGGCCCCCGGCCCAGCCGCCCTCGGCCGCGAGCGCGATCACGCCGTAGGCGGCGCCCACCGACAGCAGGTTCATGACGGCGGCCTTCAGGGCCATGACGGGCGCCCGGAAGGCCAGCAGGAGCAGCAGGAACGACAGGCCCACCACGCCGCCGATGAACAGCGGCAGGCGGTCGCGCACCAACTCGCTCTGATCCACGAACGACGCCGTCGTGCCGCCCACGAGCACCCGCGCGCCCCCGGGGGTCTCCCCCGACACGTCGGCGCGCAGGCGGTCCACCAGGGCCTGGGTCTCGGCGGCCTGGGGGGCGCTTGCGGGGATGACCGTGATGATCGCCGCGTCGCCGGTCTCGTTCAGGCGCGGCGGGGTCACCGCGGCGACGCCGACCTCGGCGTCGATCCGGGCGGAGATGGAGGCGAGATCGGCGGCCGCGTCGCGATCCGGCAGGTTCACGGCCACCAGCAACGGGCCGTTGGCGCCGGGTCCGAACCCCTCGCTCACCAGGTCGTAGGCCTGGCGGGTGGTGGTGTCGGTGGAGCTGTTCCCGGCGTCGGGGAACCCGAGCCGCAGCCCCAGGGCCGGGGACGCCAGGGCCAGCAGGACCACGGTGCTCGCGACGGCGGCCGCCACCGGCCGCCGCTGCACGGCACGCGCCCAGCGGGCGGCCGGTCCGTCGGGGGCGCCCGGCCGCAGCCCGCGTCCCAGGCCCGGCAGGCGCAGCCGGTCCACGCGCGGCCCGGCGAAGGCCAGCAGGGCCGGCAGCAGCGACACGGCCGCGGCCATCATCACCAGGACCGTCAGGCTCGCGGCGACCGCGACCCCCATCAGGTACGAGACGCCCATCAGGAACAGCCCCAGCACGGCGATCACGACCGTGCCACCGGCGATCAGGACGCTGCGCCCGGCGGTGGTCATCGCCTCGACCACGGCCCCGTGCACGTCGCGGCCGTCGGCCAGCGCGCCGCGGAACCGGGTGATGATCAGGAGCGCGTAGTCGATGCCGACCCCGATGCCGATCAGCGAGGCCACGGCCGGGGCCCACTCGGGCACGTCCAGCAGCGCCGCGGCCACGCCGATCAGCGAGGCCGAGAGGCCGAGGCCCACCAGGGCGACGCCGATCGGCAGGCCCACCGCGACCAGCGACCCGAAGGCGATCAGGAGGACGACCGCCGCGGCCGCGAGGCCGATGACCTCGGGCGACCCGCCGCCCTCCGCCTCCTGGATCACCCCGCCGCCGAGCTCGATCCGCAGGCCTCCACCCTCGGCGGCCTCGGCGAGTGCGATCACCCGCTTGCCGGACTCGACCGGTACGTCCCAGGAGGGTCGGTCCAGCTCGAGCCGGGTGATTCCGATCGTGCCGTCGGCCGAGGCGCGCGCGGGCTCGGCGGCGCCGATGCCCTCCACCTCGCCCGCCTGGGCGACGAACCGGTCCACCCGCTGCCGGGCGGCGGGCGCGAGGGCGCCGTCGGGCGCCTGCCAGACGACGTCGATGGCCTCGCCCGAGCTGCCCGGAAAGCGCTCGCTCACCAGATCCGCTGCGGCCGACGACTCCGCCCCGGGCGTGGAGTAGTCCGCCGCGAAGTCGCCGGCGATGCGCGGCGCCAGGGCCAGAGCCGCCCCCAGGACCGCGATCCACGCGATCACCATGAGCCCCCGCCGTCGCACGGCGAGGTCGGCGAGGCGCGCCAGCGCTCCCGAGGGTCGTGGTGTGCGGGACGTGTCCATGGCGGGTCCTTTCTCGAGGGTCCGGCCACGCTAGGAGGGCGGCGCCGCACGCCGCGACGCCCCGTGGGGCGAACCTCGGCCTCCCCCCGCTGGGGTAGGGCGATCCTTCCGTGGGGCGATCCCCCCGCCGCCGCGGCGCGCTAGCGTCGGAGGGCCGTGAGCTCCGTCCCGCATCCCGTCGCCGCCCAGCCTCCCCGCCGGTTCCGGGTGCCCGCGCGCGTCGTCGACGTCGCGCTGGTGGTCCTGACGTTCGGCCTCACGATGGCGATGCTCCACGGTGGGCGCTTCGAGGAGGACGCCCACGCCGTGGACGGGCTGGGCGCCGCCCTCGCCGCCCTCACGGCCCTCCCGCTCCTGTGGCGCCGCCGGTGGCCGCTGGTCGTGTTCGCCGCGACCCTCGTCCCGACGATGGTCCTCTACTCGATGGCGTACTCGCTCGGCCCTCCGGTGGGATCGATGATCGCGCTCTTCGAGGTCGGCGCCTCCACCCGGCACTCGCGCGACCAGGCGCTCCGGACGGCGCTGGTGGTGGCCGGCGGGCTGGTGCTGTTCCTCGTCGTGAGCGTCGCCTGGACCGGCGATCTGTCGGCGCCGGAGTTCCTCGGCGGGCTCGTCACCTGGGGCGCCTCCTGGTTCGTCGGCGATCGCGTCCGGCTGCGGCGTGAGCGGGTCGAGGCCGCCCGGGAGCGGGCGGAGCGCGCCGAGCTGGACGTGGAGCGCGAGCGGCGCCTTGCCACGGCGGAGGAGCGCACGCGCATCGCGCGCGACCTGCACGACTCGGCGGGCCACGCGATCAACGTGATCCTGGTGCAGGCCGGCGCCGCCCGGCTGCTGCAGGAGCGCGACCCCGCGCGCTCGCGGGAGGCCTTGGAGACCATCGAGGAGGTCGCGCGCGAGACGATCGTCGAGATCGACCACATGGTGCGCGCGCTCCGCGACGACGACCCGGACGAGGCGGTGGAGCCGCCTGCCACCCTGTCGTCCCTCTCGGCCCTGGCCGCGCGCCACCGCGCCGCCGGCCTCGAGGTGGAGATCGTGACGAGCGGCGCCGAGCGGCCGGTGCCCGCGGAGGTGGGTCGCGCCGCCTACCGCATCGTGCAGGAGGCGCTCACCAACGCCGCGATGCACGGGAGCGGCCCGGTGCGGGTGGAGTTGGCCTACGGCGACGGGGAGCTCGAGATCACCGTCACCAACCCGGTGGCCGGCGACGGACCCGAGCCCCGACCGAGCGGAGGCCACGGCATCGTGGGCATGCGCGAGCGGGCGGGCCTGCTCGGCGGCGAGCTCGAGGCCGGCCGGCGGGACGGCGTCTTCCGCGTGCGCGCACGCCTGCCCGCGGCGCCGGCCCGATGAGCGGGGCCCGCGTGCGCGTCCTGATCGTGGACGACGACGCCCTGATGCGCGCGGGACTTCGCGCGGTGCTCTCCAGCGACGAGACGATCGCCGTGGTGGGCGAGGCGGCGGACGGCGGCGAGGTGGCCGAGGCCGTGCGCCGGCTGCGCCCCGACGTGGTGCTGATGGACGTCCGCATGCCCGGCATGGACGGGATCGCGGCCACCCGGGAGGCGCTCGCCGCGGCGCCCGAGGCCAGAATCGTGATCCTCACCACCTTCGAGGACGACGAGTACATCTTCGGCGCGCTCAACGCCGGAGCGTCCGGGTTTCTCCTCAAGCGCACCCGGCCCGAGGAGCTGATCGCCGCCATCCACACGATCTCGGCCGGCGACTCGCTGCTGTCGCCGTCGGTCACCCGGCGGGTGATCGACCGCATGGCCGTCCACCCGGTGGCCGCCACCGCGCCCTCCGAGTCGCTGCGGCGCCTCACACCACGCGAGCGGGACGTGCTCGAGCTCGTGGCGCAGGGACTCACCAACGGCGAGATCGCCACGTCGCTGGTGATCGAGGAGTCGACCGTCAAGACCCACGTCAAGCGGATCCTGGGGAAGCTGGCGCTGCGCGACCGCGTGCAGGCCGTGATCTTCGCCTACGAGAGCGGCGTGGCCCGCCCAGGCTAGCCGGCCGCGATGGTCCCGCAGGTGGGGCAGACGCCCTCCAGCACCATCTGAACCCGCTCCACCTCGAAACCGGGCTCCAGCAGCTCCACAGGCCCGCGAAGGCGGGGGCGCACGTCGAAGAGGCCATCGCAGACCGTGCAGCGGAAGTGCTGGTGCTGCTGGTCGAGGTTGCGGTCGTAGAGCGCCGGCCCGCCCACGCCATCGACGCGCTGGAGCAGGCCCGCGTCCACGAAGTCGTTCAGGACGTTGTAGACCGTCGCGCGGGCCAGCGCCGGCATGCGCTCGTGAACCCGCTGGAAGACCTCCTCGGCGGTCTGGTGACCGTCCCCGTCCTCGTGCAGCAGGAGCCAGATCGCCTGGCGCTGGGGGGTCACGCGCATTCCCGCCTCGCGCAGGGTTCGGGCGGCCCGGTGATCGGAGAGCTCGTCCACAACTCCGATCGTAGCGCCGCGAGCCGGCTCCCACGACCAAGTTGCTTCGACTACGTGAGCGTAGATGCAATCGAGTCTAATCCCAGTGACAGCGAGGCCCGGATTCCGTCTCGCATCGCGCGCCGGGACGGGCGAGCGTAACGTGCCGGAGGTGGACGGCGATGACTACTTCGAGCGGTCCGCCGAGCGCCTCGGTCTCGCCGACACCGTGCGGCGCGTCCTCCGCCAGAGTCACCGCGAGCTCTCGGTCGAGATCTCGGTGCGCCTCTCCGACGGCGAGCTGCACCACTTCACGGGCTACCGCGTGCAGCACAAGAACGTGCGCGGGCCCTTCAAGGGCGGCGTCCGCTTCCACCCTGAGGTCGACCTCGTGGAGGCCCGCTCGCTTGCGGCGCTGATGACCTGGAAGACGGCGCTCGTGGGCGTCCCCTTCGGCGGTGCCAAGGGGGCCGTCGACTGCAGCGTCGAGAACCTCACCGACGCCGACGTGGAGACGATCGCGCGCGCCTACATCGGCGGCTGCGACATCGTGCTGGGCCCGGAGCGCGACATCCCGGCGCCCGACGTGAACACCGACGCCCGGGTGATGGGCTGGATGATGGACGAGTGGTCGCGCCACCACGGCTACGCGCCGGCCATCGTCACGGGGAAGCCGCCGGCGCTGTCGGGCATCCCCGAGCGGGAGGAGGCCACCGGGCGCGGTGTGGCCCTCGTGATGCACGACGCGCGGCGGCGCGCGGGCATCGCCGGCGACCGCCCGCGGGTGGCGGTGCAGGGCTACGGCAACGTGGGCTCGTGGGCCGCGCGCCTGTCGCGGCGTCTCGACTACCGGGTCGTGGCCGTGTCCGACGTCGACGGCGCCCTGCACCACCCGGACGGCATCGATCTCGCCGCCCTCGACGCCCATTTGCGGGAGGGCGGGCGGGTGGACGACTTCGGGGGCGCCGACCGGATGGAGGGCGCCGAGCTCTTCGAGGTCGACGCCGACATCCTGATCCCCGCGGCGCTGGGCGGCGCGATCGACGAGCGGGTCGCCGACCGGCTGCGGTGCCGCATGGTGGTCGAGGGCGCCAACGACCCCACCACCCCGGCGGCGGACCGCGTCCTGGCCGAGCGGGGCATCACGGTCCTCCCCGACATCCTCGCCAACGCGGGTGGTGTCCTCGCCTCCTACTGCGAGTGGGTCCAGAACCTCCAGCACGTGCGGTGGCAGCCCGGCGACGTCAACGGCCGCATCGCGGTGACACTCGGCGAGACCTACGGGCAGATGGCCGACCGATCCCAGGCGAACGGCGTCTCCCTGCGCGACACGGCCTACGACATCGCCATCGAGCGGGTGATCGAGGCAGCCGTCGCCCGCGGACTCTTCCGGCGCGACGACTCACCCCGCGGCGGGCGGCGGCGCATTCACTGAGGGCGCGGAGGCGAGGAGCGGCCCCAACCCGAAGCGAGAACGCCGCCGAGTTGACAGGCCGAAGAGCGCTGGCCGAGACTCGCCGTGCGCTCGGGGGCGGATGTCGCCCGACGGTTTCCGCCTCGCGACCCCGGGAGGGCCTCATGTCGACGACAGCGATCGACAGCGATCGGCTCGCCGCGCTCGCGGCGAACTTCTCCGGCGAGATCCTGAGCTCGGGGGACGCCGGGTACGACGAGTGCCGGCGCGTCCACAACGGGTTGGTCGACAAGCGCCCCGCCGTCATCGCACGCTGCCGGGGCACCGCCGACATCGCGGATGCCATCTCGCTGGCGCGCGAGTCCGGATCGGAGGTCTCCGTGCGCGGAGGCGGCCACAACGTGGCCGGCCGGGCGGTCACGGAGGGCGGCGTCATGATCGACCTCTCCCTCATGAAGGGCATCCACGTCGATCCCGACGCGCGCACGGCCCGCGCGCAGGGGGGCGTCCTCTGGAGCGAGCTCAACCGCGAGACGGCGCAGCACGGCCTGGCGGTCACCGGCGGGGCGATCTCCACGACCGGCATCGCCGGCCTGACGCTCGGGGGCGGGCTCGGGTGGCTCATGGGGGCCTACGGGCTCGCCGCCGACAACCTCATCGGGGTGGAGCTGGTCACGGCGGACGGCGCCGTCCTGAACGTGACCGACGAGTCGCACCCCGATCTCATGTGGGCCCTGCGTGGGGGCGGCGGCAACTTCGGTGTCGCGGCGTCGCTCGAGTACCGGCTGCATCCGCTCCGGATGATCGTCGGTGGCCTGATCGCCCATCCGTTCGAGGCCGCGGGGGAGCTGATGCGCTTCTACCGTGAGGCCGTCGCCTCCTGTCCGGACGAGCTCACGGTTTTCGCCGCGTTGGCGCACGCGCCCGACGGCTCCGGCGTGAAGCTGTCGGCGTTCATCGTCTGCCATTGCGGGGAGCCCGAGCAGGCCGAGCGCGATCTGGCCCCGTTCAAGGCCTTCGGCTCCCCCGTCATGGTCGAGGTCGGGCCGATGCCCTACCCGGTGATCAACACGATCCTCGACGCGAACTATCCCACCGGATCGCTGAACTACTGGCTCTCGAGCTTCACCGACGGACTGGACGACGGGCTGATCGACACGGCCGTCGCGCGGTTCGCCACGACGCCCTCGCCGACCAACGCGATCGTCATCGAGCACTTCCACGGCGCCGTGACGAGGGTCGGTGTCGCCGACACCGCCGTCCCGCACCGCGAGCCCGGCTGGAACCTCCTCCTCCCGTCGGTCTGGACGGATCCCGCTACCACCGACGCGAACATCGCCTGGACACGCGAGACGTTCGCGGCGCTCGAGGAGCACTTCGTCGGGCGACGATGGTTGAACTACCTCGGCGACGACCAGGGCGGCGACGCCATCCGCTCCGCCTACGGGCCGAACCTCGACCGCCTGGTGGAGGTGAAGCGCAGGTACGACCCCCAGAACGTCTTCCATTTGAACCACAACATCGCCCCGTAGCGGCCGGCTCGTCCGCCGACCTCGAGGGGAGTCAGGAGGTGGTGCCGACCGCGGTCGTCACGAGCTTGCCCTTGCGCGGGCCCGAGGCGTAGCGGAGCACGAGCATGTAGCGGCTCCCCGCGCCCAGCCGGCCCGCGGGGACCGTGGCCGCCAGAGCACCCGAGGCGGACGTGCGCGCCGAGCCAACCGGCTTCGTCGTCCCCGCGACCCGGCTCGCGATCTTCAGGATGGTCACCCGGCACGTCCTGTTGCGGCAGGTCCGCACCGCCGCGGCCTTCACGGTGGTCACCGCTCGGCGCCTCTTCGCGGACGTCGCGGGAGGGGCCGTCCTGCGCGCGACCGCATAGGTCGGAGCGCTGAAGGTGATGTCGGAGACGTTGACGAGGAGGCCGTCGGTGCCGTGGTCGGCGGCCGTCCACCGGGTGAAGGTCGGCGGACTCTGCGTGCCGGCGGCCCCGGCGCGCCTCGCGGTGAAGAAGCGCGACGCGTCCGAGGGCAGGACCCCGTAGAGGTTGACCAGCGACTGTGCCGGGATCAGCGCGTTCAGCTCGCCCGTCTGCAGAGCGCCCGCGGGCGTCGCATGGGCCGACGCGATCTGGAGGTCGAGCACCGGGGCGCTCGGGCTGCCCGTGGGCTCCAGATAGCCGCTCACCGCGCCCCGGGTCGCGAAGACGGCTCCGGTGAGGGACGAGCTGAGAGTGTCGTCGAGGCTCAGGACCAGGTTCGCCGAGAGGGTGTCGCCCTGCGACTGCGCGATGCTGCAGTCGCGGATCGGCGTCGCGGTGCATCCGTTGCTCGGCTGGAGACTCCAGTCGATGTTGGGGGTCGTCACCGGTCGGAACCTGATGTGGATCTCGGCGTCGTCGCGACCGAGGTTGGTGGCGGACCAGTACACGAGATCGCCGTTGACCCAGCTCCAGCGAAGCGTCCTGCCGAGGGTGTTGAGCCGGATCGTCATGTCGAAGACCGTGTTCTCGTCCACGGCCTGGCGCAGCGGCACCTCGGGACGCGCGAAGTCCGTGCCGACGTTTCCGCCGTTCGCGTAGCCCAGCGCGATCCCGACCCGGTTGGGCGTGGAGTAGCACCGGCCGGGCTGCGGTGCCTGGCCGGCCCTGCACAGGTTGAGCGGCGCGACGACCGCGGTCACGTCGCCACCCTGCGTCGCGGGCGCCGCCGCGGTGCCGCCGGTGATCACCGGCGTCGCGACCCCGCCGTTGACGACCGACAGGGAGAGGATGTACGGCCGCGCGGCCACCCCGCCCGGCAGGTCTCCCCAGAGACCGCTCGAGGTCTGAAACCCGGCGCTCGCGGAGGACTGGTCGTTGGTGGCCTGGTCGGGCGTCCCGCTCGAGATCGCGCCTGCCGCGACCGTCACCACGGCGCCGACGACCACGGTCGAGAGAACGGCGACGACACGACGGAGACTGAGCACGGCATTCCTCGAATCAGTGGCGGCGGGAAAGGCCTCCCTCCCATCGGTGCCGGCGAGACCTCCCTTGAGCCGACCGGCACCGGCCGCGCTGCTGCCGTTCGCGGGGTGCCCGGCTGAGGTTCGGCAACCCCCGTCAGGGACGGAGGTGCAGGACCAGGGGCGCCACCGCCGCGGCGCCGGCCTCCCGCAGGTGAGCCGTCGCGACGGTGACCGGCCACCGCGACGACGTGGCGTCCACCACCAGCAGGACGACCCGCCCGGCCACGGCTCGGGCCGAATCCGCCGGGACGGTCAGCGCCTGGCGCCAGTGCACGGCCTCCTCCGGTGACGAGAGATCCGCGGGCGCGGAGCCGCTGACGTCGACTCCGGCCGTCGGCAGCCGCCCCCTCGCCGCAATCGCCGCGACGACGCTGCCCACGAGCAGCGGATGGCCCGCGGCGGGAAGTCCGACGACGATCTCGGGCCGGGCGTCCCACGACTCGCTCCACCGGCTGAGCAGATCGATGCACCCCTGCACCAGCTCGCCCGGCGCCTCTGCGTCGCGGGCGAAGACGGCCCTGACCACCTCTCGCCACTCCGGAGCGTCGGCGAACGCCAGTGCCCGCCCGGGTGCGGCCTGGAGGCCGGCGGGGATCCGGCCCCCCTTGCCGAACGCCCCGCCCGGCCACATCTTGCGTGGCTCGACGAGGTGCGCCTGGCGGCGCAGCGAGGCGGCGACCGCGCGGGCCACCTCGACCGAGGGCCGGCCGAGGATCCCCTCGGGCAGCCGGCCCAGGCACACCGAGCACCTTCCGCACGGCTGCGCCGACGGGTCGTCGAGGGCCTCCTGCAGCAGCTGCATCAGACAGCGCGCGCCACGGGTGTAGTCGCGCATGATGGCGGCCTCACGCCGGCGGACCGCGACGATGCCGTCGTAGTGCTCCCGGTCGTACGTCCACGGCTCGCCGCTCGCGACCCATCCGCCCTCCACCCGCGTCGCGGCCCCGTCGACGGCGAGCTGCTTGAGCATCAGCTCGACCCGTCCGCGCCGCGCACCGGTCTCGGCCTCCAGGCCCGGGACCGTGGCCGGGCGGGTGCCCGCGGTCGGGAGCGCGGCGAGGAGCCCCCGCATCCGGTCGGGGTCGGGGATCGTGGCCGTCGCGAAGTAGTCCCACACCCCGGCATCGGCGTCCGATGGGAGCAGCACGACCGGAGCGTGGTCGATGCCTCGCCCGGCGCGGCCGACCTGCTGGTAGTACGACACCGGTGACGGCGGCGAGCCGACGTGGACGCAGAAGCCGAGATCGGGCTTGTCGTAGCCCATGCCGAGGGCGGAGGTCGCGACCAGCGCCTTGAGCGCGTTGCCTCGAAGGTCGTCCTCGAGGCGCTCCCGCGCCGGCGCCTCCAGCTTGCCGGTGTAGGCCGCCACCGGCAGCGCGTCCCCGTGATGGGCGGCGATGGCGGCGGCGAGCCGCTCGGCGTCGGAGACGGTGAGCGTGTAGACGATCCCGGAGCCCGGCAGGCCGGGGAGCTGCTCCACGACCCAGGCGAACCGGTCCAGCGGCGACAGCGCATCGACCACGGCGAGCTGGAGGCTGGCGCGCGCGAGGGGTCCCCGCAGCACCAGCGTCGACTCGCCGAGCTGGGCCGCGACGTCGTCGGTCACGCGCGCGTTGGCGGTCGCGGTCGTGGCGAGGACCGGCGTGTCCGGGTTGAGCCGGCGCACCATGTCGGCCACCCGGCGGTAGTCGGGCCGGAAGTCGTGGCCCCAGTCCGAGACCGCGTGGGCCTCGTCGATCACGAGCAGGCCGAGCCGCCCCGTCAGGGTGCCCAGGACGCGCCGGCCGAAGCCGGGGTTCGCCAGGCGCTCGGGCGAGACGAGCAGCACATCGACCCGGCCGGCGAGCAGGTCGGCCTCGATCGCCTCCCATTCCTCGAAGTTCGACGAGTTGAGCGTCGCCGCGCGCAGGCCCGCACGGTCAGCGGCCGCCACCTGGTCGCGCATCAGCGAGAGCAGCGGTGACACCACCAGGGTCGGTCCGGCGCCCTCGCCGCGCCGGACCGCGGTGGCGATCCAGTAGACGGCGGACTTGCCCCAGCCGGTGGCCTGGACCACCAGCACCCGCGAACCGGGCTCGCACAGCGCCGCCACGGCGGTCTCCTGGTCCCCTCGCAGACGCGCGCCCGCCCCGGCCATCGCCTCGATGACACGACCGGCGGTCCGCCGCCGGTCGTCGCTGAGCCCCGGGGTCACGAGCAGCAGTCTGACGGGCCGGCGGACGGCGTCGCGTGCAGGGGATTTCGCCAATTCCGCCGAGAGGTCTAGCGTTCCAGTCATAAACCGTAACCCGACTCCCCTGGATACAAGGGGGGACATCTCCCGCCGGCAGTTCCTCCAGCGGTCGGCGGCCACCGCGGGGTCCCTGTGGCTCGGCGGCCTTGCGGCGGGCGCCCGGAGCGCCGCCGCGAAGACCCCCGCGAGCCTGGCCGGGATGAACGTGGTCATGTTCATCACCGACCAGGAACGGGCCGTTCAGCACTTCCCGCTCGGCTGGTCGGAGCAGAACCTGCCCGGGCTCACGCAGCTCGAGCGGCACGGGGTCACCTTCGAGAACGCGTTCACGAACGCGTGCATGTGCTCGCCCGCCCGCTCCACGCTGATGTCCGGCTACTTCCCGGACCAGCACGGGGTGAAGTACACGCTCGAGTCGAACATGGAGCCGCCGACCTACCCCCAGGTGTCGCTCCCGACCCCGAGCGCGCTGGCGAACGTCGCGACGGTGATGTCCGCCGCGGGCTACAACGTCATCTACAAGGGCAAGTGGCACTGCAGCAAGCCCGCCGGCGCCACCGCGGCTCCGTCGGACCTGTCGGCGTACGGGTTCTCGAGGTGGA
>JAXIPH010000195.1:0-7225 GCA_045403035.1 Thermoleophilia bacterium
CGAGCATCTGGCTCCTGCTCGACGGGTGGGAGCCCGCCCGGCTCGACCGGCCGTCCATGACCCTGGCGCGCGTGATGTTCGGCGCCGTCGGCGTCGCCGCCGGCATCAGCGGGATCGCCCTGATCGCGGCGCCCTCCGCGACGCCGGACTACTTCGCGTGGGGACTTGCCCCGGTGCCCCTGGCGAGCCTGATCGGCGGCTTCTACATCGCATCGTCGGTCGTGTACCTACAGGGCGCGCGGGCGGGCTGGCTCGAGGGCCGCCCACTCGTCGTCGGCATCCTCGCGCTGTCCGTGCCCATCTTCGTGGCGACGATGGTCGACCTCGATCTGTTCGACTTCGGGCGCCTGCCCGCCTGGGTCTGGGTCGTGCTCTTCGGGCTCTTCCCGCTGGCCGCGATCGCGGTGCTCCTCGGTCAGCGGGGCGCCGCCACCGCCGAGCCCGACCGCCATCTGAGCCCGGCGGTGAGGGCGGGCCTGCTCGCCCTCGCGGCCCTGCTCCTGGCCGCGTCGATCGCGCTCTGGGCGGATCCGACCGGCGCGGACGCCTACCTGCCGTTCACGCCGCCGTCGCTCTCCGGGCGGGTCCTCGGGGGCTGGGCCTTCCTCCTCGCGGTGCTCGCGACGTGGTCGGCGCTGCGCGACCGGGCGCGTGAGGCGGGGCCGGCGCTCCTCGCGCTCGCCGCCTTTCCCATCGGCGCGCTGATCGCGGCGGCCCGCTCGTTCGGGGACCTCGACCCGGATGGCCGCGCGCTCTACGTCGCGGTGCTCATCGCCTGGACCCTGGCGGCGCTGGCGCTGGCGTGGGCGACCCTTCGGACATCGTCGCGGCGGGAGGCCGTCGCCTAGAGACGCGTTCTTGACCTCACTCCGAGCCCAAGGAGAGGATCGCGATCCTGGTGAATTCAAGGGGAGGCTCGGATGTCCAGACGGTCCACGGCGCGGAGGGCCGCCGCGGTCGCGGTCGCCGCCGCAACCATCGGGCTCGCAACGTCGGTCGCGGAGGCGGACGCCGCCTTCCCCGGTCGCGACGGCAGGATCGCGTTCAACAACAGCGCCGGCGGCGACAGCGAGATTTTCACGATGAAGGCTGACGGCACCGGCCTGCGGCAGCTCACCGCCAACCGGTTCGGCGATCGCCGTCCGGTGTGGTCGCCGAACGGCCGCCTGCTCGCGTTCTGGAGCAACCGGGACGGCGACCACGAGGTCCACACGATGAGGGCCGACGGGAGCGGCGTCCGGCAGCTCACCACCAGCCCCGGCCTCGACGGCGACCCCGCCTTCTCGCCCGACGGGCGCACGATCGCGTTCTGGAGCGACCGGGTGGGCGACTTCGAGATCTTCACGATGAACGCCGACGGCAGCGCCCAGACCCAGCTCACCGAGAACGACGCCCTCGACGGCGACCCCGTCTACTCGCCGGACGGGACGACGATCGTGTTCACCAGCGAGGTCGACGGGGACCCGGAGATCTTCCGGATGAACGCCGATGGCAGCGACCTTCGCCAGCTCACCCGCAACGGCGCTGCCGACGGCGACGCCGACTGGTCGCCCGACGGCCGGCAGATCGTCTTCGAGAGCAACCGCGACGGCGACCCGGAGATCTTCCGGATGAGGCTCGACGGCACCGGCGTGAAGCAGATCACGCGCAACCGGGCCGCCGACGTCGATCCGGCCTGGTCGCCATCCGGAAAGCGGATCGCGTTCGCCAGCAAGCGCGCCGGCGACTTCGAGATCTTCACGATGACGCCCACCGGTGCGTCGGTGACGCAGCTCACGCGCAACTCGTCGGTGGACGGCAACCCCGACTGGCAACGGCTGCGGTAGGCGGCACGTTGGAGTCGACCACCTAGTACCCGCGGCCCGTCGGGCAGGCGCCCCAGAGGCCGAGGTGCTCCCGACGGGCCGCACGCTCGGCCTCTCTCAGTCTCGTCAGCAGGCGCGCTCGCCCGTCGGCGCGGAAGATCCGGGCGTACCCACCGGCCACCAGCCGCTCGTTGACGCTGGTGCCCTGTCCATCGACCGTCACCACGGCCAGCCGCCGCCCGAACCGGTCCTCCCGCCCCTGGGTCGGGTCGGTCTCCAGGGAGATCCGGGCTCCCTCGGGCAGGAGCCGGCGGGCCGCGTCGCCGGCCTGCGGACCGAAGCACTCGACGGGTTGGTCGGGCGTCACGCTCTCGGGCGCGTCCACCCCCAGCAGGCGCACGCGGACCCGTGAGCCGTCGATGCGGGCGACGAGGGTGTCGCCGTCGACCACCCTCACGACGACGCCGGGGTCGGCCGGGCCGCCCGCGGCAGGGGCCGGCTCCGAGCCCGGCGAGGCGCACCCGCCCGCCACGAGCAGGAGGGCCGCGAGGGCGATGATCGAGGCGCGGCGCACGGGTCGATCCTGGCACGGCGCGCCGGAGGGGGACTGGTAGATTGGCGCCCGATTTCCGACCGGGAGGACGTGTGGGGATGAGCGTGCGAGTGGGCATCAACGGGTTCGGCCGCATCGGCCGCAACGTCTTCCGGGCGGCCGCCGGCGGCGATTCGGACATTGAGATCGTGGCCGTCAACGACATCACCGACACCGCCACACTGGCCCACCTGCTCGACTACGACTCGACCTTCGGCCGCTACCCGGGCGAGGTCCAAGCGCACGAGAACCACATCGACGTGGACGGGCGCGAGGTGAGGGTCCTCGCCGAGCGCGACCCCGCCAACCTGCCCTGGGGAGACCTCGGCGTGGACGTGGTCGTGGAGAGCACCGGGTTCTTCACCGACCGGGACAAGGCCTCGCTGCATCTCGCCGCGGGCGCCAAGAAGGTCATCATCTCGGCCCCCGCCAAGAACCCCGACATCACCATCGTGCTGGGCGTCAACGACGACAAGTACGACCCGGCGGCGCACCACATCATCTCCAACGCCTCCTGCACCACGAACTGCCTCGCCCCTCTTGCCAAGGTGCTCGACGACACGTTCGGGATCGAGCGCGGCTTCATGACCACCTGTCACTCGTACACCGGCGACCAGCGCCTGCTCGACGCGCCCCACCGCGACCTGCGCCGCGCCCGGTCGGCCGCGCTGTCGATCATCCCCACCTCCACCGGCGCCGCGCGCGCCATCGGCGAGGTGATGCCCCACCTGAAGGGCAAGCTCGACGGCATCTCGCTGCGCGTCCCCACGCCGAACGGCTCGGTGGTGGACCTCGTCGCCGAGGTGGGGCGCGCGACGAGCGTCGAGGAGGTCAACGCGGCCTTCCTGGCGGCCTCCCGGTCCGGTCGGCTCGAGGGGCTCCTCGGCTACACCGAGGACCCGATCGTCTCCCGTGACGTCGTGGGCGACCCCCGCTCGTCGCTCCTGGACGCCGGGCTGACAATGGTGATGGGCACCACCGTGAAGCTCATCTCCTGGTACGACAACGAGTGGGGCTATTCGCGCCGGGTGGTCGATCTGGCCTCCCGGGTCCTCGCCTAGCCGAGAGGCCGCCCGTGGCCCCCCGCCCGCTCGGGATCGACGACCCCGGGGTCGATTGGCGCGGCGCGCGAGCGCTCGTGCGCTCCGACCTCAACGTCCCGCTCGAGGATGGCCGGATCACCGACGACGCCCGCATCCGCGCCTCGGTGCCCACCCTCGAGCGCCTGCTGGCCGCCGGAGCGGGAGTGGCCGTGTGCTCGCACCTGGGCCGGCCGAAGGGCACGCGGGTCGCCGAGCTGTCGCTGCGCCCCTGCGCCGGGCGCCTGGGGGAGCTGATGTCGCGGTCCGTCGAGCTTCTGCCCGACTGCGTCGGTCCCGAGGTGCGCCCGAGGATCGAGGCCCTGCGCCCCGGAGAGCTCGTGATGCTCGAGAACCTGCGCTTCCACCCCGGCGAGGAGGCGAACGAGCCGGCCTTCGCCGGCGAGCTCGCGGCCGGGTTCACGCAGTACGTCAACGACGCCTTCGGTGCGGCCCACCGCGCCCACGCCTCCACCGAGGGCGTGGCCCGCGTCCTGCCGGCGCGCGCCGGCCTGCTGCTCGCCCGCGAGGTCGAGGTGCTGGGCGGCCTGATGGCCAACCCGCGCCACCCGTTCGTCGCCGTCCTCGGCGGGTCGAAGGTGAGCGACAAGCTGCCGCTCATCCAGCGTCTGCTGGAGCGCTGCGACCGCGTGCTGGTGGGCGGTGCGATGTGCTTCACGTTCCTCGCGGCGCAGGGCGAGCCGGTGGGGGCCTCGCTGCACGAGGACGCGCAGGGCCAGGCGATGGCCGCCGACCTCATGGCACAGGCGGTCCACCTCAACTGCGCGCTGCAGCTGCCCGTCGACGTGCTGGTGGCCGACCGCTTCGCGGAGGACGCCGACCTCGAGGTGGTGCCCAGCGACGACATCTCCGACGGCTGGATGGGCGTGGACATCGGCCCGCGCACCGCCGCCTCCTACCGCGAGGCGATCGCCGCCGCGGCCACCGTGTTCTGGAACGGCCCCATGGGGGCGTTCGAGATCCCGCCGTTCGCCGACGGCACCCGGGCGGTGGCCGAGGCCATGGCCGCGTCCGACGGCGTCACCGTCGCCGGCGGGGGAGACTCCGGGGCCGCCCTGGCCCAGATGGGCCTCGCGGATCGGCTGACCCACGTCTCGACGGGCGGCGGCGCCGCCCTCGAGATGCTCGAGGGGCGCACCCTGCCGGGCGTCGCGGCGCTCCCGACCGCATGAGCGGCCGGCGCCCGCTGGTGGCGGGGAACTGGAAGATGAACAAGACCGGCCCCGAGGCGCGCGAGCACATCGCCCGCCTGCGCGACCTGCTGAGTGACGGCGAGATCGCGGCCGACGTGGCCGTCTGCCCTCCCTACACGGCGCTCGAGGCCTCGGCGGCGGTGGCGTCGGGCAGCCCGATACGGGTCTACGCCCAGGCCGTCCACGAGGCGGCCGAGGGCGCCCACACGGGCGAGATCTCGGCGGGCATGATCGTGGCGACCGGTGCCACCGGGACGATCGTGGGCCACTCGGAGCGGCGCGCGGCGGGCGAGACCGACGTCCAGGTGGCCGCGCGGGCGCGCGGGGCGTTGGACGCGGGCCTCGCGGTGATCCTGTGCGTGGGCGAGTCGCTCGAGCAGCGCGAGGCGGGGGAGACCGAGGCCTGGCTCCGGGCGCAGGTGCGGGCCGCGCTGGCGACGGTCCGCGGCGGCGAGGTCGCCACCCTGTCCATCGCCTACGAGCCGATCTGGGCGATCGGCACCGGGCGCACGGCCACGCCCGAGATCGCCCAGCAGGCGTGCGCGCACGTGCGGGCCGTCGCGGGCGGGACGCTCGACGGGGCCGCCCTGCGCGTGCTCTACGGGGGCAGCGTGACGGCCGCGAACGCGGGCGAGTTGATGGCCCAGCCCGACATCGACGGCGCGCTGGTGGGCGGCGCGAGCCTGGACCCCGAGGGCTTCGCGGCGATCGTGCGCGCCGCGTGACGCCCACCGGTCCGCTCGTCCTGATCGTCGTCGACGGGTTCGGCATCGCGCCGGCCGGTCCCGGCAACGCCGTCACCCTGGCGCGCACCCCCGTCCTCGACGCGCTGGCCGCCGAGGGCTCGGCCACCCGGATCGTCGCCTCCGGGCTCCCCGTGGGCCTGCCGGACGGGCAGCAGGGCAACAGCGAGGTGGGCCACCTCAACCTGGGCGCCGGGCGCCGGGTGCCGCAGATGCTGGTGCGCATCGACGAGGCCATCGCCGACGGCTCGATCGCCCGGGTGCCCGCGCTGCAGGCCGCCCTCGAGACCGGGCGCCACCGGGGCACGCTCCACCTGCTGAGCCTGGTGGGTGACGGCGGCGTCCACGCGTCTCAGCGCCACGTGCTGGCCCTGATCGACCTCGCCCTGGCGCACGGCGTGCCGCGGGTGGTGGTGCACGCCCTCACCGACGGGCGCGACACGCGTCCCGACGCGGGGCTGGCGGCGGTCACCCGGATCGAGGCCACGGGGGCCAAGGTGGCCACGGTCTGCGGGCGCTACTGGGCGATGGACCGCGATCGCCGCTGGGACCGCACCCGGCGCGCGTACGACGCGATCGTCCACCGCGTGGGCATCCCCCGCGAGAGCGCCGTCGAGGCCGTGCGGGCCTCCTACGAGGCCGGGATCACGGACGAGTTCCTCGAGCCCGCCGTGATCGGCGGCGACGAGGGACGGCTCCGCTCGGGCGACGCGATGATCTTCGTCAACTTCCGCCCGGATCGCGCACGCCAGCTCACGATGGCCTTGAGCGACCCCGGTTTCGACGGCTTCGATCGCGGCCCCGACGCGCCGCTCCCCGCGCTGACCACCATGACCCGGTACAAGGCGGAGTTCACGGTGCCGACGATCTTCGAGTCCGAGGACGTGCGCAACGGCCTCGCCGAGGGCGCCTCCGACGCCGGGCGCCGCCAGCTCCACGTGGCCGAGACCGAGAAGTACGCGCACGTGACGTTCTTCTTCAACGGCGGCCGCGAGGAGCCGTTCCCCGGCGAGCGGCGGGTGCTGGTGCCCTCGCCGCAGCACGTCGCCACCTACGATCAGGCGCCGGAGATGAGCGCCGGCGGCGTCCGCGACGCCGTGGTCGAGGGGCTGGCCGGCGGGCACGACGAGCTGATCGTGGTCAACTTCGCCAACGCCGACATGGTGGGCCACACCGGCGTCGTGGCGGCCGCCGTGCGCGGCATCGAGACCGTGGACACCTGCATGGCCGACATCCGCCCGGCCGTGGCCGCCGCCGGCGGCCTGCTGTGCGTGACCGCCGACCACGGCAACAGCGAGGTGATGATCGAGCCCGACGGGAGCCCGAACACCGCCCACACCACCAACCCGGTCCCGCTGTGGATCGACCGGCCCGGGCTCGCCCTCCGCGAGGGCGGCTGCCTGGGCGACGTCGCGCCCACCCTGTGCGGCCTGATGGGCTGGGACCCATCCCCGACGATGACCGGGCGCCCCTTGCTCTAGTGGGATCTGCTGGTACGACTGTCGGCGCCATTGCGGTAGGATCACAGGTATGAAACTCAGTGTGAGCCTTCCGGATGATGACGTTGCCTTCCTCGATCGCTACGTCACCGCGCGTGGTATCCCCTCGCGCTCGGCCGCCGTGCATCGGGCAGTGGAGCTGCTGCGAGCCCAGGAGCTCGGGCCCGCCTACGCAGACGCCTGGGAGGCCTGGGCCGCGGACGAGGCCGACGCCTGGGAGGGGACCGTCGCCGACGGCCTCAGCTCGCGCTGATGATGCGCGGCGAGATCCGGCTCGTGGACCTCGATCCGGT
>JAXIPH010000366.1:0-8160 GCA_045403035.1 Thermoleophilia bacterium
GGCGAGGGCGGCCGCGGCGACCGCGATCACCACCGCGAGCGCGGTCCAGCGCAGGCCCCCGGCCGGTCCCGGAAGGGGCGCGGCCATCGCGATCACGAGCACGGCCACGCCGGTGACCGCGGCGTCGATCGCCTTGTAGCCAGCGATCCCGCCCGTGATCCGCCATCCGCCGGCCCGCGCCCCGGCCGGGTGGCGGCCGACAAGGGCCACCCGCGCGGCCTCGCCGAGGCTGGCGGGCAGCAGCTCACAGGCCGCCCGGGCGATCCAGTGCATGCCGAGAGCCGTGGGCAGCGGCAGCCCGCGGACGCCGCCCACCCTCTGGCAGACCGCCCACATCACGCCGGAGATCGTCTGCCCGAGCGCGTAGAGCGCGATCGCGGCGGCCAACAGCTCCGGGTCGGCTCCGGTCAGGGCGGCCCCCGCGTCGCCGAGATCGACCTGGCTGACGCCGACGACAGCGAGAGCGGCGAGCGCGAGCCCCAGCAGGGCCACCACGAGGGAACGCGGCGAGGGGCGCCGGCGAGAGCCGGCCTGGGGTGGCGTCGGCGGTTGAGTCAGGGAAGTCGGGCGTCAGAGCCCAATGGTGACCGTAGCAGGATCGCCATCGGCCACCGGTGGCGGTTTACACGGGGCCGCGCTGCGGGCGATCCCGGATGCGCGGGGCGGGGCCCGTGGCGAGCATCGGGCATGGCCTCGATTCCGCTGCGCGATCACGCCCGCCCGCGCCGTCCGCCGCTCGTCGAGCGCCCGGCCCGGACCTTCCCCGGCTGGTGGGCGCTGCTGGTGCAAGCCCTTCTCGTGGGCGGCGCGGCCGTCTGCTACTTCGGGGTACGCGGCCTCACGCAGGGGAGCCTCATCCCCGCCCAGCAGAACGCGCGCGACCTCATGGCGATCGAGCGCGCCCTCCGTCTCGACTGGGAGGACTGGCTCCAGAAGCTGATCATCGACCACGACTGGGCGGTGGACCTGGTCAACTGGATCTACATATACGGGCACTGGCCCGTCATCGCCATCACGCTGGGATGGCTCTTCCTGCGCGCCCCGGACCGCTACCTCCTGTTGAGGAACGCGATGTTCGTCTCCGGGGCGATCGGGCTGGCGGTGTTCGCGCTGATGCCGGTGGCCCCGCCGCGCCTCGGGGTGCTCAGCCTGGTCGACACCGTCACCCGGGAGACGGACGCCTATCGGACACTCCAGCCGCCGGGGCTCATCAACCGCTATGCCGCCCTCCCCAGCCTGCACCTCGGATGGAACCTGCTGGTCGGCGTGATTCTGTGGAGAACGACCCGCAACCCCGTCGTGCGGACCTTCGCTGTCGCGATGCCGGCGGCGATGGCCTTCGCCGTGATCGCGACCGCGAACCACTACGTGATCGACGTGCTGGCGGGCGCGGTGGTCGCCCTGACCGGTCTCGTGGTCGCCCGTATGCTGCCGGTGCCGGAGTGGGCACGACCGCGGCGATGACGCCTTCGGGGGTGGTGATCGCCCACCGCGCCGGGAACTCGCTCGAGCGGCTGGCGGGCGCGGGGGCGGTCGCCGACGTCGTGGAGGCCGACGTCCACCTGTTCCGCGGCCGGCTGGAGGTGCGGCACGCCAAGACGCTCGGGCCCCTCCCTCGCCTGTGGGAGCGCTGGTATCTGCTCGAGCGCGACACGCCCCGCCTGCGGCTGGAGGAGGTGCTCGCCGCCGCCGATCCGGGAATCGCTCTCATGCTGGATCTCAAAGGCCCGGATCCGCGCCTGCCCGGGGCGGTGCTCGCCGCGGCACGCGAGCGGCTCGCGGGTTCCGGTCTCATCGTCTCGGGCCGGGTCTGGAGGACCGTCGAGCGATTGCGGGGCACCCCGGGCATCGAGACGCTGCACTCGGTCGGAAGCCGCGCCCAGCTTCGTGCCCTGCTGCGCCGTCATCCCCCCGGCTCCCTCGAGGGCGTGTCGGTCCGCCGCGACCTGCTCACCTCCGGGATCGCCTCGGCGCTGCGGGAGCGGGCGCCCCGGCTCTGGAGCTGGCCCGTCGACGACATCGCCACGGCGCGGGCGCTCGCCGCCTGGGGCGTGACGGGTTTCATCAGCGACGCGCCCGAGCGCCTGGCCCCCCTGCGCGCGAACGCTCCCACGAAAGGATGACCGAGGGCGGGGATCGGACGACCGGACCGTTGCGATGAGCGCGCACACGCCGGAGGCTCCCCCGCCGGAGGATCCGCTTGAGCCGATCGAGCGGTTGTTCCGGGATCTGCGGTCGCAGCCCGAGGGCCTCTCGTCGCGCGAGGCCGCGCGCCGCCTGACGGCGCACGGCCCCAACGAGCTGGTGCGCCACGAGGGCGCGACCTGGCCGGGAGAGGTCGCCCGTCAGCTCGTGCACCCGCTGGCGCTGCTCCTCTGGCTCGCGGCTGGGCTGGCCGCGCTCAGCGGCACGCGCGCGCTCGCCCTGGCCATCGCGGCCGTCATCCTGCTGAACGCCGTGGTCGCCTTCGTCCAGGAGCGCCAGGCCGAGCGGGCGGTGGATGCGCTCCGACGCTACCTCCCGCCGCGGGCGACGGTGCTGCGCGACGGGCGCCGGCGGGTGGTCGAGGCACGCGAGCTCGTCCCGGGAGACATGCTGGTGGTCTCGGAGGGCGAGCGCATCTCGGCGGACGCGCGCCTCGTCTCAGGCGGAGTCGAGGTGGATCTCTCGGCCCTTACCGGGGAGTCGGCCCCCGTCTTCCGGGCCGCGGACCTCCTCGACGCCCACGTTTCGCCCCTCCAGGCGCGCGATCTCGTGTTCAGCGGCACGATCTGCACCGGAGGCGAGGCCACGGCACTGGTGCACGCGACCGGGATGCGCACGGAGCTGGGGCGCATCGCCACGCTCTCGCAACGCGGCCGCCGGGAGCCGAGCGCCCTCGAGCGCGAGGTGACGCGGGTGGCCTGGCTGATCGCCGCCATCGCGGTGATCGCCGGTTTCGCGTTCCTCGTCCTGGGCCTGCTCGTCACGCGGCTCCCGCTCGGCGACGCGGTGCAGTTCGCCATCGGGCTCCTCGTGGCGAATGTGCCGGAAGG
Organism: Thermoleophilia bacterium; assembly: GCA_045403035.1. Taxonomy (GTDB): domain Bacteria; phylum Actinomycetota; class Thermoleophilia; order Miltoncostaeales; family Miltoncostaeaceae; genus CAVXDY01. The sequence goes on from JAXIPH010000366.1 coordinate 3,036, forward strand.
GCTCCTGCCGACGATCACCCTGGCGCTCGCGGTGGGGGTGCGCTCGCTGAGCCGCCGGGGTGCCCTCGTGAAGCGCCTCTCGGCGGTGGAGACCCTGGGCTCGTCCACGGTCATCTGCACCGACAAGACCGGCACCCTCACCGAGAACCGGATGCGCCCGGTGTCGGCCTGGACGCGGGGCGGGACCGTGGATCTGGCCGCCCGGAGACGTGCCGGGGAAGCCCCCGCGCTCGCCCGCCTCGCGCGCCGGGCGGCGGCCTGCTGCACGGCCGTGGTGGCCCCGGGCCCGGACGGGGAGTCCGGCGATCCCACCGAGATCGCCGTGTTGGAGGCCGCCGCCGCGCTCGGTGCCGACCTGGACGAGGGCGAACGGGAGGCGCGGCGCCGCGCGGTGTACCGATTCGACCCGGCCCTTCGGATGATGACCACGGTCGACGCGGCCGACGGCCGCCTATGGGTGAGCACGAAGGGCGCTCCCGAGGCCCTTCTCGCGCGGGCGACCAGCATCCTCGGCGCGGACGGCGCCGAGCGCCCGATCGAGGACAGCGACGCGCGCGCGGTGCTGCACGAGGTGGAGGGCCTCGCGCGGCGGGGGCTGCGGGTGCTCGCGATCGCCGACCGGGTGCTCCCCGCCGAGACCGCCGCGCCGGCGCGCCGCGAAGAGGCCGAGCGGGGCCTGTGCTTTCTGGGCCTGCTGGCGATGCGCGACCCGCCCCGCGCGACTGTGCCCGAAGCCGTGGCACGCTGCCGCGCCGCGGGCCTCCGCGTCATCGTGGTCACGGGAGACAACGGGGTCACCGCGGCGGCCATCGCCCGGGAGGTCGGGATCGTCGGGCGCGAGCCGCTCATCGTGTCCGGCGACGAGCTGGCCCGCATGGGCGACGGCGAGCTCGAACGGATGCTCGCGGAGTCCCCGGAGTTGATCTTCGCGCGCAGCGACCCCGAGGCGAAGCTGCGGATCGCCGATGCCCTACGGGCGCAGGGCGAGGTCGTCGCGATGACCGGCGACGGCGTCAACGACGCCCCCGCGCTGCGTCATGCCGACATCGGCGTCGCGATGGGCCGGTCGGGGACCGATGTGGCGCGCGAGGCGGCCACCATGATCCTCACCGACGACGACTTCGCGTCGGTCGTCGCCGCCGTGGAGGAGGGCCGGCGCGTGTATCAGAACGTGCGCCGGTTCGTGCTGTACATCTTCGCCCATGCGCCGCCCGAGGTCGTGCCGTTTCTCGTCTTCGCCCTCTCCGGGGGCGCGGTGCCCCTCCCGCTGACCGTGATGCAGATCCTGGCGATCGACCTCGGGACCGAGACCCTCCCCGCCCTCGCGCTGGGGCGCGAGCGGGCTGAGCCCGACGTCATGGAGCGGCCGCCCCGGCGGCGCGGGCAGCGGCTCGTCGACCGCGCCCTGCTCGCCCGCGCCTGGGGCGCCATGGGGCTGATGTCGGCCGCGCTTGTGATGGGAGGATTCTTCTTCGAGCTGCTCGGCGCCGGATGGTCGCCCGGCGATCCGGTGGAGGCGGGCGCTCCGCTGCACCAGGCCTACATGCAGGCCACGACGATCGCGTTCCTCGGCATCGTGGCGTGCCAGGTCGGGACCGCCATGGCCGCCCGCACGGACCGCGTCACCCTCGCGCGCGTCGGCCTCTTCTCCAACCACCTGCTGCTGTGGGGCATCGCGTTCGAGATCGCGTTCTCGGCCGCCCTGGTCACGATCCCGCAGATGCAGGAGCTGTTCGGAACCGCGATCCCGAGCGCGGGGGCCCTCGGCCTGCTGCTCGCGTTCCCGGTGCTGGTCTGGGGAGCCGACGAGCTCTGGCGGCGGCGGCGACCGATCCCCGAGAAGCCGGCGGTTTCCGGCAAGCTGCTGGGGTCGTGAGCCCCTCCGCGCCCGAGCAGCGCCTCACCCTCGTCGACGGGCGCAGCGTCGCGGTGCGCTCGTGCCGGGACAGCGACGCCGACGCAATCGCCGACCTCGTGGCTGGGCTGTCGGTCGAGTCGCGCGCGATGCGCTTCGGCGCGGCGCGGGGAGGTCTCTCGGGCGAGGAGGCCCGGACCATGGCCGCGCCGCCGGGACCCGGCGGAACCGGGCTGGTGGCGCTGGCCGGCACCGAGCCCGAGCGCATCGTGGCACTCGCCCGCTACCACCGTCTGCCGGGCGCGCCCGAGGCCGAGCTTGCCGTCGCCGTGGCCGACGCATGGCACGGCCTGGGGCTGGGGACGGGTCTCATCGAGCACCTCCGCGCCCGGGCGGCGGCGGACGGCCTCGACGCCCTGTGGGCGTTCGTGCGCCAGGACAACTGGAAGATGCGCACCGTCTTCCGCGGGCTCGGCGGAGACGTGCGCGAGATGAACGCGCCCGGCGAGTGCCTGGTGCGCATCCCGCTTCATTCCGACGACGCCCTGGAGGAGGCGAGCGCGGCGCGCTTCACGACCGCCGCCGCCACCTCGCTCCACCCGCTCTTCCGGCCCCGCGCCATCGCCGTGGTGGGCGCGTCGCGCGACCCGCGGTCCCCGGGAGGGGCGGTCTTCTCCGCGCTCGCCAGGAGCTTCCCCGGGCCTCTCTACGCGGTCAACCGCGCGGCCGGCACGGTCGCCGGGCGGGAGACCCTCCCCTCGCTGTCCGTCCTCCCCGGGCCCGTGGATCTGGTCGTGGTGGCGGTGCCGGCCGGCGCGGTCCCCGCCGTCGCTCGGCAGGGCGCCGCCTGCGGTGCCCGCGCCCTGCTGGTGCTGTCCTCCGGCTTCTCGGAGGCGGGCGCCGACGGGGCGGCTCTCGAGGCCGAGCTCGTGCACGTCGTGCGCACCAGCGGGATGCGGATGGTCGGCCCCAACTGCCTGGGCATCGCGGTCCCGGACGAAGGCGGGCACTTCGACGCCACCTTCGCGCCCATCGGCCCGACGCCGGGGCGCATGGCCTTCGCCTCGCAGAGCGGCGGTCTCGGGATCGCAGCCCTGTCGTACTGCGCGGCGCGGGGGTTGGGCCTCTCGGCCTTCGTCAGCCTCGGCAACAAGGCCGACGTGTCGTCCAACGACCTGCTCGCCTGGTGGGACCACGACGACCGGACGCGCGTGGTGCTCCTCTACCTGGAGGACTTCGGCAACCCGCGACGCTTCGGCCATGTCGCGCGGCGGGTCGCGCGCGGAACCCCCATCGTGGCCCTCAAGGCCGGCCGCGGCGCGGCGGGGCAGCGCGCGGCGGGCTCGCACACCGCGGCCCTGGCGGCCGGCGAGGCACCGACCGACGCGCTCTTCGACCTCGCCGGCGTCGTCCGGGCACAGACGCTCGAGGAGCTGCTGGAGACGGGTGAGCTGCTGGGGTCCCAGCCGCTGCCGGAGGGCGACCGCGTGGGGATCGTCTCCAACGCCGGAGGACCCGCCATCCTGGCGGCCGACGCGTGCGAGGCGGTGGGCCTCTCGGTGCCGCCCCTCAGCGCCGATCTTCAGGCGGTGCTCTCCGGGACGTCGGTCGCGGTCGCGGGCACGTCGAACCCGGTCGATCTGGGGGCGGGAGCAGGCGGCGAGAGCTTTGCCGCCGCCGGCCGCGCCATGATCGACTCGGGTGAGATCGACGCCCTCATGGTGCTCTCGACCCCGGTCCAGGGAGGGGATCTGGCCTCCGTGGTGGGCGCCGTGGAGGGGCTGGCGGACGGTCGCCTCACCGTGGTCGGTTGCCTGCTGGGCCGGCAGCCGCCCGGCGACTCCGCCGACGGGCCCTGGCCCGTGCCATGGCTCGGCATGCCCGAGGGGGCGACCCGCGCCCTGGCGAACGCCTGGTGGGCGCAGCAGGCGCGCCGGCGCCCGCTCGATCCCGCGGTGCGCCCGCCGGAGATCGACGCCGGAGCCGCCCGGCGACTGCTCGCCGCTGCCGAGCCGGACGCCTGGCTCTCCCCGGAGGACCTCGCCACCCTGCTGAACGCCTATGGGATCGCCTCGGCCCGGCAGATCACCGCCGGCGATCCGGACGCGGCGGCGGCCGCCCAGGCTGAGATCGGATCGGCGGTGGCCGTGAAGCTGCAGAGCCGGACCGTCACGCACAAGGCGGACGTGGGCGGCGTGGTGCTCGACTGCCGCTCGCCCGAGGCCGCGGCCGCCGCGGTCCGCCGCATCGCCGGGTCGCTCGAGCGCCTCGGTCGCGCCGGCGAGATGGACGGCGTTCTCGTCCAGGAGATGGCGCCCGACGGTCCGGACCTGATCGTCGGCGGGCTCCAGGACCCGGTCTTCGGGCCGGTCGTGCTCGCCGGGATCGGCGGAGGCGAGGCCGAGCTCTGGGGGGATCGCAAGCTCGCCCTGGCGCCCGTGGGACCGGCGGCCGCGGACGAGCTCTGGCGCGCGCTGCGCGGTGCCGCCCTGCTCGACGGCTGGCGCGGGGCCCCGCCGGTGCCCCGGGCTCCGCTCGCGAGGCTGACCGAGCGGGTGGCGTGGCTGCTCGCCGACCAACCCCTGCTCGGCGAGCTCGACCTCAACCCCGTGCGAGGCGGCGCCGACGGGGCGCCGGTCGTGCTGGACGCCCGTGCGCGGCGCGCACCGTAAAGGTGGGCCGGGACCGAATCCGGCGCCACCCGGCAAACGCGGGAGCCGGCCGCTCGGCCCGGCGCCAGGCGCACTGCCGTCATCTCGTACTGCGGACACCCGCCGACCGGATCCACGTCGGGGCCCACGAGGCGGTTGGCGTGGGTCTCCGGGTGGTGGAAGGAGAGGAAGAGACGCCCGAAGCCACGCGGTCCGAGCGTACGGCGACCGCCGTGGCCCCCCCCCATCGGCTCTCCACAGGCTAGGCAGCACGCCGATCGTTCGGACGAGCCGCCTCTTCGCCGAGCTCACGGAGGAGTCGCTCCACTGCTGCGGGCGAAGGTGTCTCGGGTCTGAGTCGGGAGGGAAGCTCCTGCCCGGTGAGCCAGGCCTCCACCATCCGAACGTGCAGCTCCGTCTCTCTGGCGATCCAGCCGTGAGGGAGTCCGGGCGCGAACCTCGCGACCGCGTGGGGCATGAGGGAGGCCAGCGCCGCGTTGGACGGTCGAACCGCCGTCTCCTTCTCCCCCGCGACGAGCAGGGTCGGAGACGAGGCGCGGATCTCCACGCGGGAGACCCCGGATGTGAAGCCCTCCACGAATGCGCGCCGGAACGCCCG
>JAXIPH010000268.1:0-11920 GCA_045403035.1 Thermoleophilia bacterium
TCGCGTTGGCGATCGCGGGCGCGAGGTGGCACCGGATCTCGACGGCTTGGGCACCGCACGCCGACGCGACATCCCGGGCGGAGGCGCGGCGCGCGGCTGCGCTCCAGGACGCGTCGAGCACCACGTTCTCGCCCAGGGCGAGGTGGCGGGCCGCCCGGTCGAGCATCCGGGCGTAGACGCGGTCGGAGACCTCCGGCGCGTAGAGGCCGACCCCGAACCCGCCCGGGTCGGCGGGGGCGTGCGGAAGCCCGGCGAGATCCTTTCGGACCTCGTCCGACCGCAGCACCGCCCAGCCCGTCGCGTCGCCCAGTGCCTCAGCGAGGGTCGACTTGCCCGTGCCGGGGGCGCCCCCCACGAGGACCATCCGGACCTGCGCGCGCTCGAGGTGCGCCAGCGCGAGGGCATGGAGCCGCCGGGCGCGCGCGGCGGCGCCGGCGTCCCCTCCCTGCTCGGAGCGGAGGGCGGCCACCTTCGATCGCACGTGTGCCCGGTACGCCACGTAGTGATGGGCCAGGGACGCCGGATGCGACTCGCCGAGCTCCTCGCGCCATGCGGCCATGAGCAGGCGCGCGAGCTCGGGATGTCCGTCCGCCTCGAGGTCCATCGCCAGGAAGGCGATGTCCCCGAGAACGTCGCCGTGCCTCAGCCGGTCGGCGAAGGCCAGGCAGTCGAGCACCCGCGGACCGTCCGGGAGGCAGAACACGTCGTCGGCCAGGAGGTCGCCGTGGCCGTCGCGCACCCAGCCGTCTGCGATGCGCCCGTCCAGCAGGGCACGCCGGCCGGCGAGGTATGCCCGGGCCAGGCGCCGCGCGCGCTCCACGTCCTCCTCCGGCACCACCCCGGGCGCCGAGCCCGCGAGCTGGTCGAGGCCCTCCTCCCAGAGCCCGAGCACCACCTCGGGACGGCCCGCCTCGGCGATCCACGGCGAGGTCGGCGCGTCCCGGTGGAAGCCGGCCACGGCGTGCGCGACGGCGCGGACGAGGCCCGGGGCGCCGGAGGCGCCGAGCAGGGACGACAGGCGACGGGAGTCGGGCATGCGCCGCATGGCGATCAGGTGGTCGAGCGCCTCCCCCGATTCGTCGACGACATCGAGCACGCCGAGGTAGACGTCGGGCGCGAAGCGCCGGTTGACCTCGGTCTCGCGCCGGCAGGCGGCGAGGCGGTCCTCGCGCGTGCGGTGGTCGAGGAAGCCCATCGCGACCGGCTTCAACAGCTTGTAGGCACGATCGCCGATCATCGTGATCACCGAGATGTGCGTCTCGACGAGCTCGGCCGGCGGTGGCATCGACCTTCATCCTCGCTCCCCCGTCCGGTGGCGCCATCCGGGCGGGCCGCCCTCCTCGTTGCGGCTTTCCCGCCGCGGGATCCGCGTCCGTGCCGATTCGCCGCTCGCGAGGGTCGGCGAAGGTGGTGCGGAACCGCTCGCCCAGGGGCGAGTAGCACCTGACCATGGAGGTCCGAGATGTCCGATCGCCAGCCGGTCCGCGGCGTCACCGTCCTGAACGACACCCGCGTCGGCGACGTGATGAGCACGCCCATCGTCACCTGCCATTCCGAGCTCCCGCTCGGCGAGGTGGCCGAGCTGATGGCTCGCCACCGCATCCACGCCGTCGTCGTCGTGGGCGACCCGAACCCGGCCGGCGGGGACGCCCTCCCGTGGCGCATCATCTCGGCCACCGACCTCGTCCAGGCGGCGCCCTTCGACTACGGCGCCACGGCCGCCGGCTGGGTCGCGTCGTCGCCCCTCGTCACGGTGGGACGCGACGAGTCGCTCCAGCACGCCGCGCTCCTCATGTCCGAGTACGAGACCGGCCATGTCATCGCCGTGGATGATGGGCACCCGGTCGGCATCGTCTCGGCCCTGGACGTCGCCGCCCGCCTCGCGCCTCCGGCCGTGGAGCCGCCGGCAGCCTCCGCGGCGACCACGGCACCGCCCTGGGCCGGAGGCCTCCGGGCGAAGCGCGGCGACCGGCTGGTCATCAGCGGCCACGAGATCGGCGAGCTGGAGCGCGACGCCGAGGTCCTCGAGGCGCGCGGGACCGACGGCGGAGCGCCCTTCCTGGTGCGCTGGGAGGACAGCGGCCACGAGACGCTCCTCTACCCCGGCTCCGACGCCCGCATCGAGCCGCCGGCCTCCGGCGACTAGCGTCGCCTCGGTGGGCGCACGACCAGCACGCCGCAGGGCGCGTGCTCGACGAGGTGGTGGACGAACTCGCCGGGCGCGAGGCCCGGCGTGCGGCCCGAGCCCGCGCCCACCACGAGCAGGTCGACGCCCGCGCCCTCCGCCCAGGCGCAGGTCGCCGGGCCGCGCGGCCCCTGGAGGAACACCGGGTGGCTGCCCGGGGTCTCGCCCGCGCACCGGTCCAGCCACGCGCGCGCCCGGGCATTGAGGCTCTCGCGGCGGAACGCGGTGGCGCCACGGGTCGTCTCGTGCGCGAGGGGGTACGGGCCCACGTGCACGAGGCTCAGGCGGCCGCCCGAGGCCCGCCACAGCGCCATGGCGTGACCGAGCGCCACCGCGGAGCACGGGGAGCCGTCGACGCAGCAGGCGACGTGGGCGTACGAGGGCGCGGGAACGTCAGCGCCCGTCGCGCAGCACCATCGCCGTGACGATCATGGAGCCGATCGCGATCACGCCCCAGATCGCGTACAGGAAGATCTCGCCGACGGGCATCTCGCGCTCCTCGTGCGTCGTTGGGAAGGTCACGCCGGACGCTAGGCCGAGGCCGCCGGAGGGGCATGGGCGGCGCCCCTCATCCGGTCCGCGGCTTGTCCGCCATGGCGGTCCGCGATCGGCCGCATGCCCGGGCCCCGCGGCGCGGCTACGCTCGCCCCGTCTCCCGTCGAGGTCCCATCCCCAGCGGTGCCCGTGGTGCCCCGCCCGTGGGGCGGGCCGCCGCCCACCGGCTCCACCGCATCCGTCGCCGGCGCCGCGCGACCCTGGGCGCCCTGGGGGTGTTCGCGGTCCTCGGACCGGGCCTGCTGGCCGGGCTGTCGGACGACGACCCGGCGGGGATCACGACCTACTCGATCCTTGGCGCCGAAGAGGGCTACCGGCTCCTGTGGGTGCTGGTGCTCTCGACGATCGCCCTGATCGTCTTCCACGAGCTGGCCGCGCGCACCGGCATCGTCACCGGCAAAGGGCTGATCCTCCTGGTGCGCGAGCGCTACGGGCGGCGGGCCTCGGGCCTGGTGGTGGCGGCGCTGGCGGTGGCGAACCTCGGGACGCTCTGCGCCGAGCTGGCCGGCGTCGCCATCGGCGCCGAGCTGCTCACCGGAACCGGGCGCGCGGTCTCGGTCCCGATCGCGGCCGCCGCAGTCTCCTGGCTGGTCCTCGGCAGCGGCTTTCACCGGGTCGAGCACGTCCTCCTGGGGCTCAGCCTCGTGTTCGTCTCCTACCTGGCGGCGGGGGTCCTGGCCCATCCGGACTGGGGCGCCGCCACGCGCGGGCTGGTGGTGGCGCGGATGCCGGCCTCCCGCGAGGCGGTCCTGATCTCGGTGGCCACCCTCGGTACCACCCTGGCCCCCTGGGGGATCGCCTTCATGCAGAGCTACGCGGTCGACAAGCGCCTCGGCGTGGCGGACCTGCGCTACGAGCGGGTGGACGTCGTCGCCGGCGCCCTGCTCACCGGCGTGATCGGCTTCTTCGTGGTGGTCGCCTGCGCCGCCACGCTGCACCCGGCCGGCATCGGGATCGAGGACGGAGGCGACGCGGCCCGGGCGCTCGAGCCGCTCGCCGGATCCTCGGCCTCGCTGCTGTTCGGGCTCGGCATCCTCGGGGCGGCCCTGCTGGCAGCGGCGATCGTGCCGCTGTCGACCGCCTACTCCGTCTGCGAGGCGGCCGGGCACCCGGCGGGCCTCGACCAACGCCCCTCCGAGGCGCCCCTGTTCTACGGCGCCTTCCTGCTGGCGATGGCGATCGCGGCGGGGGTCGTCCTGGTGCCGGCCCTGCCCCTTGTGCCGGTGCTGTACCTCACCCAGGTCCTGAACGCGGTCCTGCTGCTGGGGATCCTGCCCTTCATGGTCCGCCTCGGACGCGATCCCGAGGTCCTGGGCGCCCAGCGTCTGAGCCGGGGCGGAGTGGCCGTCTGCGTGGCGTTCATCGTCGCCGTCGCCGTGGCCTGCGCCGTGCTCCTCGCCCTCAGCCTCGGCTTCGGTTGACCCGCGGCACGCGGGGAGTCCGTAGTCCCCCGCAGCCGATTTCCGGGCGCTCCCCGTGGGCGTGCGCCCGAGCCATGGGACAGAGTCGGATCACAGGTCACGACCGTTGGAGGTGGGCCATGTCGCGCGCAATGCTGACGAGGATCCCGTCGGCGGCTGACATGCGCCGTGGCATTCGGCGCCTGCAGCTGCACGGCGCCACGGTCTACGCGTGCCGGCACTGCCGCACCCCGATCCGGGTGGTGAGCGCCGCGTACCTTCCCGAGCGGTGTCACGCCTGCGGCCGCGGCACCTGGACGCTCGAGGGCCGCTGCGCGATCACCGCGGGGTGCGGGACCGCGCGGCCGGTCGGCGCCCGGCCTCACGCGCACTGCCCCGGCTGCGGCGGGAGCGCGTGGCGCCGTGTGGGGAGGGCCGACCCATGATGCCGCCCGCGCTGGCTCGAGATCGTCGTCGTGGAGCGGCATCGCTCCGACTCGATTGGGGGGTGCCATGGCGGTGATGCTGGTGGCGCGCTACGAGGTCACCGACCTCGACCGGTTCCTCGAGGCGTTCGACGGGTTCGAGGCCGCCCGGAGGAGCGGGGGGGCGACGGCCACCGGTCTCGTGAGGTCGCTGGACGATCCCCGGACGCTGGTGGCGCTGATCGAGTTCGCCTCGCGGGAGGCCGCCGAGGCGTTCGCGACGAGCCCGGAGCGCCTACGCACCCTCGAGGACGCGGCAGTCATCAGCAGGACGGACGACGTCCTCGAGGTCGTGCGCCCGGTCGCCCCGGTCTGACGCCCAAGGCCGCGTCACCCGCGGTGGGAGAAGGACCTCCCCTGCCGCGCTCAGAACGTCCGGTCGAGCCCGAAGGCTCGCGCCCGCCGCATCTGCATCGCGTCCGCATCGGTCACCTTGGAGGGCTTGGAGGTCCGCTCTATCGTCGCCCTTCCTGACGGGCGGCGCCATCGGACCCTGAATCACGGGAAGACCGCGGGCCCGGGTTCGTGGAAAGCCGAAGGCGCCCGGATGCGGATCCCGATGGAGGGGGCCGCGACGTCCTGGAGGGTGCCCTCGAGGCACGCCGCCGGCGCAGCCGTTCCGCCAGGAGGAATCCCATGAGCACCCGAACCGAGCCGGTCCCGCTCCCCGACGTCATCGAGGCGATCCGCACCACACCCGAGACCGGGAGGCTGACCCTCGCCGTCACGGGCGAGCTGCTCGAGGGCGTGCGCTGTCGCGCCGAGGTGCGCGGGCACGAGCTGGCGATGGACGAGCCCTTCGGCCTCGGCGGCACCGACACCGGCGCCAACCCGGTCGAGACGGTCCTCGCCGCCCTCGGCGCCTGCCAGGCGATCACCTACCGGGTCTGGGCGACCCTCATGGACATCCGACTCGACGGCGTGCGGTTCGAGACCGAAGGGGAGATCGACCTCGCGGGCTTCCTCGGCCTGCGGCAGGACGTGCGGCCAGGCCTCAGCGGTATCCGGCACCGGGTCGTCCTGATCGGCCCTGAGTCCGAGGAGCGCTACCGCGAGCTCGCCGACACGGTCGACCGCCATTGCCCGGTCCTCGACATCGTCGCCCACGAGGTGACGGTGGAGCGCGTGCTGGACGTGGGGGCGGCCGAGGCGGCGTGAGGATCGCGGGGAGACCTACATGCTTCGGATAGCCGGAGAGATCGTCATCGACCGACCGGTGGACGAGGTGTTCGACTTCGTCGCCGACGAGCGCAACGAGCCGGACGACAACCCGCGCATGCTCCGGGCGGAGAGCCCCCCGCGTGAGGGCCGCCCCGGCGCCACGCGTCGTCAGGAGACCAGGTCGCCGATCAGGCGGGCGTAGTCGGCGAGAAGCCGGGGTCCGAGCGACTCGGCCCTGACGCGCTCGCGAGCCGCCTCGCCCAGCCGAAGCGCCTCGGACGGGTCGCCCAGGAGGCGTCGCAGCGCGGCGGCGAGCCCGTCGAGGTCCGCGGGGTCGTCCAGGAGCACGCCGTCGCGGCCGTCGTCGATCTGGTCGACGATGCCGCCGACCGCGCTCGCCACGACCGGCCGCCCCTTCCACATCGCCTCGGTCACCGTGAGCCCGAACCCCTCCCGCAGGCTCTTCTGAACGATCACGGCGGCGTGGCGCTGCAGGGCGTTCACCATCGCGGCGTTCTCGCCCTGGTCGACCATCGGCAGGCTCGCGATCTGGACCCGGCGGCGGCTCGCGTGGGGCAGTGCGCGCCACGCCTCGGTCAGCTCCGCCAGCACGGCCGGCCCCTCGGGGTCGTCGGCGACGCCCATGACCGACGGTCCGGCCAGCACCAGGTGCGCCCCCGCCGCCTCCGCCTCCTCGAGGCCGGCGAAGCCGCGCATGACGCCCAGGTGGTCCTTGAGCCGGTCCCAGCGCGACACCTGGACGACCAGGGGCGCCGCGGGGTCCGGGGCCCGCCCGAGTCGCAGGATGTCCGCCCCGCGGTCCACGCGGCCGGGGGAGCCGTCGTCGCGCTGGAAGGCGCAGACGACGCCGTCGGGCACTCCCTCCACGAGACCGCCACGCACCAGGATGGCCCGCACGACGTCGGGCGCCATCTCCTGGTTCTTGGGCGAGAAGGGGTCGATCGCGGGCCGGATGATCGCGACCCTCCGGTCGCGGCAGAAGGCCGGAACGTAGGCCTCACGCGAGAAGACGGTCGCGTGGGCGTGCTCGAGCGAGGGGCGCAGGAACTCCCAGCCCTCCTCCACCAGGGGGTGGCGCAGATCCTCGTACCCGATGTGGCAGCGCCAGACGACCACGGCTCCCCGGCTGCGCAGCGAGGGGGCGAGGCCCGCCGTCTGCGGGTCGTGGAGCACCACGACGTCGCCGTGGCGTACCACGGCGGCCAGCTCGGCCGCGTTCTCGCGGAGCACCCCCTGGTAGAGGCGACGTTCGGCCGCCCCGAGGGGCCCGCCGTCGCCCTCGTGGGCGTGGAGGCGGTTGTGCAGCCTCTTGGTGAGGGCGAAGAACTCGGGCGTCCCCGCGATGACCATCCAGCGGGCGTCGGCGCCGGCGTCCCGCGCGTACCCGATCAGCGGCCCCATCATCTCGGCGACCCCGCCACCGCGGGCGGTGGCGTTGACGTGCCAGATCACCCGGCCGCGCAGGGCGTCGGCGGCCGACCGGATCGCCGCGCTCCAGTCCTCGCCGGCGGCTGGATCCACGAGGTCGGCGAAGCGGGCGAGCGGCTGGACCGGCACCCGCACCTCCACCGGCCGCAGCGCACCCGGTGCGGCCCTCACACCGCGGTCGCTCATCTCCCCTGCGATGCCGCCGGCCCCGAGGCGACCGCCCCCTCGGCGCGATTCCGGATGCCGCGCAGCATGCGACGGTCCATTGCGTAGCCGATGGGCTCCATCAGCGCGGGTCCCATCGCGAGGCGGGTCCGAAGGTCGTCTGACCCCGCCGACCGGTAGCGGCTCACCAGCCGGGTGCGCCCCGGGTCGAGGGCCTGCGTGAGCAGCAGCCAGCTCGCCGCCGCCCAGGGACGCCCGGCGGCCCGCGCCTCCTCGTCCGGAGGGCCGAAGGCCAGCAGGTGGTGGCCCGGCTCCGCCTCCACGATCTCGAACGGTGGTCCGGACGGATGGAGCACCAGGCGATCCCCGGCGCGGGCCTGCCACTCAGGGTGGATCCGCTCGGCGTCGCGCACGCCGCAGCCCACCAGGTTCTCGAGCCACGTGTAGCCGTAGAAGCCGCCCCGGTCCGCGCCGATCTGCGCGACCCACCCCCACACCTCCGCGGCCGGGGCGGCGATCTCGATCACGTGCGTCCAGCCCCAGCGCGGCTCCGGGATGCGCTCGTCTCCCGGGTAGGGACCGCCCTCCGTACCCGTTCCCGGCCCCCATGCACCGCGCCGCCCGCGCAGGAACGGCGTGGCGGCCGCCCCGGCCATGACCCCGGCTCCGCCGAGCCCCGCGAGCACGTCGCGCCAGTCGGTGGCCGGCAGGCGCCCCTCCGCGCGCCGGGCGAGGTTGCGCAGCTGCACCCGCTGCATCACGGCGTGCGCCGGCCGGGCCCAGGCGAGGTGGACGCGGCCCGACGCCGGATAGGCGGCTCGCCCGCGGGCGACCAGCCGGGTACGCGACGACGGCAGCGGCTGGAGCGCGAACGCCCAGGTGACCTGCCAGTAGCGGTCGGGGCGCGAGTCGCGGAAGGGGAGCTGCCGGCCCGCCGCCACGTCGTAGAGCCCCCCCAGAACGAGCGTCCGGCCCGGCTCGAGGTCGAGCACCTCGAAGCCGTTGCCGCGCGCGTCGGCGGGGAGCACGTCACCCACGTGGAGCTCCGCGAGTGCCGGGTCCAGCTCACGGGCGCTGCGGGCGCCGCCGTTGTCGAGGAGGTCGATCGAGTAGAAGCCCGCGCGCCCGCGGCCCATTTGAGCGAGCCAGGGCCAGATCCGCTCGGGGGGGGCGTCCACCGTCACCTCGCGGGTGGCCTCGGCCCCGGCGTCCGGCAGCAGATCGTCCCCGGGGAGGGGGGGCGGGCCGAGGTTGCGTCCGATGCTCCGGAGCAACGACCGGCGCACGAGCCGGGACCCGGGGCCGACAAGGGCGAAGTAGCGCCGGAAACGCCGCCAGGCGGCCGGGTCGGTGGCGTCGACACGAACCTCGATCTCGATGCGGGCGCCGCCGGCCGCGCGGGGCGCGATCCGGAGCGCCCAGGCCACCCGCACATACCCGGGCGTCGTGAAGGCGGCGAAGGCTTCGGCGTCCTCGACGTGGACGAAGGGGATGTTCGGGCGCCAGACCTGGCCGATCGCGCCGACCACCACCTCGCGCGGGGGCTCGTCGATCAGCACGCCGAAGCCGGGTGCCTCTGGCGTCGAGACGAGGTCGTCGACCCGCATCCGGAGCGGCGCGCGGTCTCGTCCCAAGACGAGGTCCGGCAGCGCGCGCAGCCCGAAGAGGGCCCGAATGAGGCGCGGGCCGCCGAGGTCCCCGTGTCGCACGTGCTCCCATGCGCGCGCCGGATCGGCCGCAACGTCGCATCCGGAGACCTCGACCAGCCGGGCGCCGGGCATGAGCCCGGCGAGCGCGCTCGTCTCCTCCGGGCGCGTCTGGACGTGCATCGGGAGCTCCCGTCTCGAGGAATGAACCGGGGGCCACGCTAGAGCCCATCCACCTCTGCCGCACCGGTGCCCGCCCGACCTTCCGCTACGGGAAAGCCGCACGCCCCTGCCGGGGCGCACCGATGCATCGTGAGGGGCCGCGGTCCAGGCTCGGCGAAGGGAGCGACCCGACCGTCGGAGAGCCATGTCCCACCGCCTGCCCACAGGGCTCGTCCTGGGCCTGACGCTCGCCGGCCTGGCGACCGGGGGGGCGCTCGCGCTCGCGGGCCGTGGCGACGCTGCCGACGCGGCCTGGGCGACGACGGCGGCGATCGCCCTGGTGCCGCTGACCTGGTCGGTGGGCCGCTCGCTGGCGCGGCGGGATGTCGGCGTCGACCTGATCGCCCTGCTGGCCATCGCCGCCGCGCTCGCACTGGGCGAATACCTCGCGGCGGCCGTCGTCGCGCTGATGATGTCCGGGGGGAGCACCCTGGAGCGGCTTGCGGCCCGCAGGTCGCAGCGGGAGCTGACCGCCCTCCTCTCCCGCGCCCCCCGGACGGCGCGGCTGCGGCGGGAGGGGACCCTGGTGGAGGTGGCCGTTGACGAGGTGGCGGTGGGCGATGTGGTCCTGATCCGATCGGGCGAGGTCGTGCCCGTGGACGGCGTGGTCGAGCGGGCCGTCGCGGTGGTCGACGAGTCCGCGCTCACCGGCGAGTCGCTGCCGGTCACGCTGGCGCCCGGCGCACCCATCCGCAGCGGCGGCACCAACGCGGGCGAGACGTTCGACGTGCGCGCGTCGCGCCCGGCCTCCGAGAGCGCGTACGCGGCGATCGTGCGCCTTGTCCGCGACGCGGCCTCGCAACGCGCCCCCTTCATCCGGCTCGCCGACCGGTACGCCGCGCTCTTCCTCCCGGCCACCCTGCTGATCGCGGGGGCCGCATGGGCGGCGAGCGGCGATCCCGTGCGGGCGCTCGCGGTGCTGGTGGTGGCCACGCCGTGCCCTCTCATCCTCGCGGCCCCGATCGCCCTCGTGAGCGGCGTCTCGCGCGCGGCGCGGCGCGGCGTGATCGTGAAGGGCGCGGGCGTGATCGAGGCGCTCGGGCGCGCCCGCGGCGTCCTCTTCGACAAGACCGGCACCCTCACCCTCGGGACGCCCGGAGTGGAGCGGATCGTCGCCCTGAACGGGCGGCCGCCCACGGAGATCCTGCGCCTGGCCGCGTCGCTGGAGCAGGTCTCCGCCCACGTCCTGGCACGGGCGCTCGTGCGGGAGGCACGGCGCCAGGCCCTCGACCTGCCCCTCCCGGACGACGCGGCCGAGCGGCCCGGCGAGGGCGTCATGGGCCGGGTCGAGGGGCGGTGGGTGGTCGCGGGCTCGGCGGGCTGGCTCCGCGAGCAGGGATGCGAGCCGCCTCGCGACGGCCGGGCGGCGCTCGCAGCCGCGGACGGGCGCGCCGCCATCCTCGTGGGCGTGGACGGCCGCGCCGCCGGCGTCTTGGTGATGGCGGACCGCGTCCGCGCCGACGCCTCCGGGCTCGTGGCGCGGCTGCGGCGCGCCGCCGTCACCGACGTGGCGCTCGCCACCGGGGACGACGCGGTGGTGGCCGCCGAGGTGGCTCGCCGCGTCGGGATCGAGGAGGTCCACTCGGACCTCTCGCCCGAGGACAAGCTGGCGCTCGTGGGCGCGATGCGGAAGCGGTCCGGCGGGGGTGTCGTGATGGTGGGCGACGGGATCAACGACGCGCCGGCGCTGGCCATGGCCGACGTGGGCATCGCGATGGGCTCCACGGCAGCGACCGCGTCGTCGGAGGCGGCCGACGCGGTGATCGCGGTCGACCGGGTCGACCGGGTGGCCGAGGCGATCGAGATCGGACGGCGCTCGGTTCACATCGCCCGCCAGAGCGTGCTGGTCGGCATGGGCCTGAGCGGGGGCGCCATGATCCTGGCCGCCGTCGGGCTCATCCCCCCGCTCGGTGGGGCGCTCCTTCAGGAGGGCATCGACGTGGCGGTGATCCTGAACGCCCTGCGCGCGCTGCAGCCGGGGCGGTGACGCCCCCCGCCTAGGAGCCCCGCGCCTCGATCCGCGCCAGCCAGGGCAGGCGCCGCACCCCCAGGAGCAGTAGCACGCCGGCCGCCAGGCAGCCGGCCACCATCAGCCACACGTCGGGACTGGGGACCTCCGCGGCGAAGAAGTCGCGGAGGGCGGGTACGTGGAGCCCGCCCACGAGAACGGCGGCGAAGCCGGCCACCATCCCCCAGACCCACGGGCGCACGCGGCGTCCCTCCAGCCCGCGCTCGACCTCCACCACGATGGCGAGCCCCATCCCGGTGGTCACGAGCACCGCGGCGGTGCGCCCCTCGGTGACGCCCGCGTCGAGGGGGCCGCGCGCCAGCAGGTAGGCGGTGTCGATCGTGAGGGCGGTGACGATGCCCGCCGGCACCACGAACGCCAGCATGCTCGCGAGGAAGCCCTCCCGCCGGACGGGGCCCTCCGACGGGGCGAGGGCCAGGAAGAAGGCGGGGACGCCGATCGTGAGCGTCGACGCCACGGTGATGTGCCGCGGCAGGAACGGGGAGGCCACCGGCGCCAGGCCGAGGCTGGCCAGGATGACGGCCGAGTACACCGTCTTGGCCACGAACAGCTTGGCCACGCGGGGCGTGTTGCGCAGGATCCGGCGCCCCTCCTCCACGGCGCGCGGCACGGTGGAGAAGGCG
>JAXIPH010000010.1:0-7147 GCA_045403035.1 Thermoleophilia bacterium
CTCGCCGGAGAGCTGCGGCATCCTCGGCCTCGAGCCGGGTGCGCCGATCCCGCCCGGGCTCTCCGCCGAGCTCGTGCACCCCGAGGACCGCGCGACCGGGTCGGCCGTGGTGACCGAGCTCCTGTCCGGGGGCCGGGACGAGCTCGAGGTCCAGCATCGGATCGTGCGGCCGGACGGAGTCGTGGCGCACGTGGTCAGCCGTGGCGAGGTCATCGAGCGCGACGGCCGCGGCCGGCCGACCCGGATCGGGGGGATGCTGCGGGACGTCACCGAGATGGTGGAGGCGGCGGAGCGTCTGCGCCGCAGCGAGGCCCATCTGATCGAGGCGCAGCGCATGGCCTCCCTCGGAAGCTGGTCCTGGGAGACCGGCACCGGCTACATCGAGTGGTCGGCCGAGATCTTCCGGGTCGCCGGCCTGCCGGAGGGCACGGTGCCGAACCCCGAGGCGTTCCTCGAGGTGGTCCATCCAGACGATCGTCAGCGGTTCGAGCGGGCCTGTGCGACCGCCGCCGAGGAATCCACTCCGCTCGACGTCCTCTACCGCGTCGTGCGCCCCGATGGGACGATCCGGGTCCTCCACGGCCACGGCGAGGTGGTGGCCCACGATGAGGCGGTGCGGGGGACCTGGTTCGTGGGGTGCATCCAGGACGTGACCGAGCGGGTCACCCGCGAGGACCGGCTGAGGGAGAGCGAGGAGCGCAACCGGCGGCTGGCGGCCGAGCAGGCGGCGCTTCGGCGTGTTGCCACCGCCGTCGCCTCCGGGGCGACGCCCGAGGCCATCTTCGGGCAGGTGGCCGCCGAGGTCGGAGCGCTGCTGGACGTGCGGGCGGGAATGGTCTGGCGCTTCGAGGGCGAGCGGTCGGTCGCCGTCGGCTCGTGGGGTCATCACCGGTCCCAGGTCGGCGTGGCCTTCTCGCTGGCGGGCGACGGCGCCGTGCCGCTGGCCCGGCGCACGGGACGAGCCGCCACCGTCCACTACCCCTCGCTGGCCGCCACCGACCCGACCGCCGCGCGCGTTCGTCCCCAGGGATACCGGTCCGGCGTGGCCGCTCCGATCGCGCTCGACGGCAAGCCGTGGGGGGCGGTGCTCGCGGCGACATCCGACGAGCGCGTCTTCTCGGACGAGGAGAAGCAGGGCCTCGAGCGGTTCGCCGACCTCGTCGGCCTGGCCATCGCGAACGCCGAGGCCCAGAGCCAGCTCCTCTCACGGGCGGCCAGCGATCCTCTGACGGGTCTGGCGAACCACCGGACGGCTCACGAGACCATCCGGCGGGAGGTGGCGCGGGCCCATCGGTACCGCCGGTCCCTCGCCGTCGCGGTGTTCGACCTCGACCACTTCAAGGAGGTCAACGACATCCACGGCCACCAGGTCGGGGACCAGGTGCTCGAGGCGATCGCGGCGATCCTGCAGGGGATCGCCCGCCCGGGCGACCTGATGGGGCGCCTCGGGGGCGAGGAGTTCGTGTGGCTGATGCCCGAGACCGACGCGCTGGGCGCCTACGACGCCGCGGAGCGGTTCCGCGCGCTCATCGGATCGAGCGAGCCGGCACCCGGCGTCTCGCTCACGATCTCGGCGGGGATCTGCGATCTGGAGCAGGCCAGCTCGGCCTCGGAGCTCATGGCCCTCGCCGACGGCGCCCTCTACTGGGCGAAGGCCCACGGGCGCGACATCTCGTTCCTCTACACGCCCGAGGTGGTGGAGGCGCTCTCGGCGGAGGACCGCGCCGAGCGCCTCGAGCGGACCCGGATCCTGACCGGCCTGCGGGCGCTCGCGCGCGCCGTGGACGCGAAGGACCCCTCCACCCTGCGGCACTCCGAGCGAGTGGCCACGCTCGCGGGGGACATCGCCGCGGCGCACGGCTGGACGACCAAGGCCATCGCCGACCTGCGCGACGCGGCCCTGGTCCACGACGTCGGCAAGATCGGCATCCCCGACGCGATCCTGCTGAAGCCCGGCCCACTGACGGCGGAGGAGTACGAGATCATCAAGGGCCACGCCCACCTCGGTGCAGGGATCGCTGCCGAGATCCTGAGCGAGGAGCAGGTACGGTGGATCCGCGGCCATCACGAGCGCATCGACGGCCTCGGCTACCCCGACGGCCTGGCCGCCGACGCGATCCCCGAGGGCGCGAGGGTCCTGGCGCTGGCCGATGCCCTGGAGGTCATGACCGGCGTTCGGGCCTATCAGCGGACCGTGTCGTGGAAGGACGCGCTGGAGGAATGCCGGGGCGAGGCGGGCAAGCAGTTCGATCCCGAGCTTGTCGCGCTGCTGCCCCAGATCGCGCCGCCCGGCGCCGCGAGGACCGTGTTGATCGTCCGCTGACCGAAGGGCGCCGGCCCCTCGGCCGGCGCCCGGATCGCGCTACCGCATCGAGCCGCGCGCCTCGCGGACCCTCACCGGCGGGGGGTGAGCTTGAGGGTGAATCGCAGCGTGCCGCCCGGGCCGACGAAGGCCAGCTTGTAGGTGCCGGGCTGCAGGGTCGCCGGCAGCTTCAGCGTCCGCGTGAACCGCCCGACCTTCAGCTTCTTGGCCCTGATCCTGGCCAGCAGCCGCCCCTTGGTCGTCCGCCGGATATCGGCGCGCAGGGCGCCCTTCCGGGTCGTGGTGCCGCTGATCACGATCGAGCCTCTGAGCCGGTTCACGATCGAGCCCTTGAAGCGGGCCTTCACGTAGCGCGCCTTGACCTTCAGCCGGTTGAGCGTGAAGGCCGCCCTGCCCGTGATGCCGCTGATGCTGCCTCCGGACGCGGCGCCACCGGGCCCCGGGTTGACCGTGACCGCGAACGAGCGGGCGTCCGACGTGTTCCCGGCCTTGTCCTTCACGCGCAGCTCCCCGACGAAGGTGCCGGTCTGGTTGAAGACGTGGGACACCGTCGCGCCGGTCGCCGGCGGGGTGCCGTCCTTGAACTGCCATGTCGCGGTGGTCAGATCGACCCCGGAGGCGGTCGCCGGGCTCTGGTCGACCGAGGTGGTCGCGTCGAATCTCACCGAGCCCCCGCGATCGACGGTGAAGTTGTTTTGGGTGAAGAGGGCGATCGGCTTGACGGTGTCGAGGAGGATCGTGTCGCTTGCGATCGCCGACTCGTTGCCCAGGATCGGGCTGCCGAGGAAGACGACGAAGCAGAAGGGGGGCACGCAGGCGACGGGGACGGCGCGCGCCCCATCCCCGAACTTGACCCCGACCGTCTTGACCCCGTCGCCGGCCGTCAGCGTGGCCGGCGTGGCGGGGTTGAAGTTGCCGGCGCACCCGCTGAAGTCGGGATTCGGGTCGTTGAAGATGAAGCTACACGGGAAGGTGCCGTTGCCGTCAACGTCGGCCGCCGACTGCGTCACCCCGCTCGAGCTTCCGGCGATGCCGTTGATCAGCGGGTCGCTGGCCTCGAGGTTGAGCGTGACGTTGCGGTTGTTGGTCGCCACGGCGCCATCGTTGATCTGCACCGTCCCGCTGGGTGGCGTTGCGTCGATGCGGGTGTCTGCGCTGACCTCCAGGTTCGCCACGGTGCTGCAGGTCGCGGTCACCTGGCAGGCGATGATGCGCACCCTGTAGAGGCGCCCGTCCGAAAGGAGCAGGGGCACCGAGAAGTTGGTGGCCCCGAGGGCCGCGGAGGTGGAGGCGCCGCCATCGAGAGCCTCGGCGACGATGTCCTGCTTGTCGGTCGGCGAGGTCGGATCCCAGACCACGGGCTTCCAGTTGAAGGTGGCCGACACCGCATTGCCGCCCCCCGCGACCGCCTTCGTGAAGGGCGTCGGGGTGAAGGTCGACGTGGTGGTCACCGCCTGGGCACTTGCCGCCCCGAGGAGGCCGATGACGAGCGTCATGGCGAGCAGACGGAGCGGTGAGCGCATCGGGGCCTCGGGTCTCGGGAGGGGAAGTCATCCTCTGAGAGCAGACTGAGCCCCGTCAACTACGCTTCTGGGGAGGAATACGGACGTTCCGACCCACGTCGGGGATTCTCTTCGGACGGATTCGCAAGCGCACCGCCGGGCGCCGACGGCGCCGGAGCGTCAGCCGCCCTCCGCCGCGACGAGCGCCACCCTCACGGTGACCCGTTCGCTTCGCGTCTCTGGCTCCGGTCGCAGCTCTCCCAACTGGTCCTCGAGCTCTTCCACGGACAGGGCGGCGCGCGCGCTGTAGGCGACCTCCTCGAGCCGAGGCGACGGTGACGGGCCCGGCTCGCCGATCGAGAGCACCGGTCCCACGGCCAGGCCCGCCGCGGCCGCGAGGCCCTTCGCCCGCTCGAGGGCGTCGCGCACGGCCTCCTGCTCGAGCTCGACCTGGGTTTCCCGTGCGAGTGCGGGGCTCACGGCGAAGTCCGGCGAGACCCGCTCGGCGTCGGGGTGGGCGCCGGCGGTCGCCACGATCGCGGCCGCGGCGCCGACGTCGTCCTCCAGCGTCACGAGACAGTGGCCGGTGTGGCCGTACACCTCCCACTGCTGCTCCGTGCGTCCCGCGAGCTCGGTCTCGACGCGCCGCTGGGCGGCCTCGGTGGTGATCCGGCCATCGGCGATCGTGCTTCCGGGATGGGCGTCGCGGAGGTCGTCCAGCAGGCGCCGTCGCGCCTCGGCGCACCGGTCGAGGGCGAGCTGCGGCGACTCGAGGACCGGCGTCCTCACCCCCACCGAGACCACCACGCGGTCGGGCACGACCTCGCGCTCGGCCCGGCCGACGACGGTGAGGGTGGGAACGCTCACGCGGCCACCTTAGGCCGCCTCGAACCCCCGTGCCCCCGCGGCGACCGCCGCGCCTCCCCCATCGATCCAGCGCTCGAACTCCGCCGTCGGCATGGGCCGGCCCATCTGGAAGCCCTGCCCGACATCACAGCCGAGCTCCCGGAGGGCATCGCGGACCTCCTGGCTCTCGATCCCCTCGGCGACCACCTGCAGGCCGAGGTTGTGCCCCAGGTCGATGGTGGAGCGCACGATCATCGCGTCAGCGGCGCTCGTCGTCATGTTGAGCACGAAGGAGCGATCGATCTTCAGGACCCGGATGGGCAGGCTCTTGAGCTGGGTCAGGGAGGTGTATCCGACTCCGAAGTCATCGATCGAGAGCACCACGCCGGTCGCACCGAGACGGCGGAGCACCCCCAGGGCGCGCATCGGATTCCCCATCAGGGCGGTCTCGGTGAGCTCGAGCTCCAGCCGGTCCGGGGGGATCCCCCAGCGCTCGAGGCTCGCGGCGACGCCGTCGGCGAACTCGGCGTCGAGCAGGTTGCGCGCAGAGATGTTGACCGCCACGGAGAGCACGTGACCATCGCTCTCCCACCTGCCGCACTCCTCCAACGCACGGTCGAGCACATAGAGGGTGAGCGGCTTGATCAGCATCGTGTGCTCGGCGAGCACGATGAACTCGCTCGGAGGGAGCAACCCGCGTCCGGGGTGCTGCCAGCGCACCAACGCCTCCGCGCCGACGAGCTGTCCGCTCACGAGGTGCACCTTCGGCTGGTAGTGGAGCACCAGCTCGCCCTGTTCGATCGCCCTGCGCAGCTCACCGACCAGCGCGAGTCGCTCCGGGCTGTAGTCGTCCTGCTCGGACCCGTAGACGGAGAACGGGAGGGACTCCGCCTTGGCCGTGTACATCGCGACGTCGGCACGCTGGAGGAGCTCGGTCACGTCCCCGCCGTGGTCCGGGAAGAGCGTGATCCCGATGCTCGCCTCGGTGTCGAGGGAGACGCCCTCGACGACGATCGATTCCGAGATGGCGTCGCCCAGCTCCATGGCGACCCGCTCGGCAGAGGGCGCGTCGCGGACGCTGGGAAGCAGTACGGCGAACTCGTCTCCCCCGAGGCGGGCGACGGTGTCGCTCTCGCGCAGGGTGGTCCGCAGCCGGTGGGCGATCTCCTCGAGAAGGAGGTCTCCACACCGATGGCCGAGGGTGTCGTTCACCTCCTTGAAGCGGTCCAGGTCGATGATCATCACCGCGGCCCGCTCACCCTGGCGTCGCGCACGGTTGATCGCCTGCTCCACGCGGTCGTGGAACAGGTGCCGATTGGGCAGGCCGGTGAGCGTGTCGGTCACCGCCTGGGCGATGTTCTCGCGGAAGGTCAGCCCCGCTCGCCCCATGCAGACCACGAGCGCCGCCGCCGCCAGCCAGACCGCCCAGACGGCCGTGCGCGCATAGTGGTCGTAGACGAGGAGGGCGATCGCACCGAACGCGACGGCGGCGGGCAGGACCATCACGCTCCACCCCTCCAGGATTCCCGCGCGAATCCGAGGCGAGGGCTGCCAGGCCGCAAGGCCCATGAAGATCAAGCCGAGGGGCCAGAAGACATCCAGGACGCCCCCCTCCACGTAGCTGCCGTCGGCGATCTTGAAGAGGTAGACGCTGTCGGCGAGCGCGAACGTCATGCACCCGGCCGCAAGCAGCCCGACGGCGCGACCGGGCCGCCACCCCATCAGGCCGGCCAGCGCGGTCACCAAGCCGAGAATGACGAGGTCGCCGAGCGGATAGGCGAGGTTGGTGGCGACGGCGGAGACCGCGCTGCCCTCGTTCCCGGCGAGGATCGGCGGCATGAGGACGGCGACTCCGACGGCCGCCACGACCAGGGCGGCGGCGAGCCCGTCGAGCCACTGGCTGGCATGAAACCGGCGCACCCGCGCGCGCACCAACAGAACGACGCCGACCCAGACGAACGGGTAGAACGAGAGGTAGAGGCCATCGGCGATCGAGGGGTACGGCACCTCCTCAGCGCCGGAGAACGCCACCAGCCAGTAGATGTCCCCGGCCGCCCAGGCGATCGCGCCGACGCCGATCATCGACCAGGCGAGCCTCTCTGTCGGCACGAGCACGACCCGGGCGAGGATGCCGATCCCGCCGGCGAGGACGAGGAACTCGAACAGCCAGTCGTCCAGGAGGCTCGACGCCCCGGAGTCCCCGGCCATCCCGAATCCGACGCGGGCGCCGTAGACCAGCAGGCCCGCCACGACGATGGCCCAGCCGCCCAGCACCGCGGCGGACCGGCCGCGCGTGAGGTCGCCGACGAGAGAAGCCATAAGGGGGGTATCGGCAGCCGTCGGGCGGCGCGTGACGCCAGAGGCCCCGCCGGCGTGGGGGGGTCGCCCCTGAACGACGAAACCCCGATACACGTATCGTCCCGCCGGCCGGCAACACGAGGGGGTCACATGGAGGGGTCGGAGCGCCGCGGGAGGC
>JAXIPH010000360.1:0-12634 GCA_045403035.1 Thermoleophilia bacterium
TGATCGACAGCGGGCGGTCGCTCTGATTGCGCAGCCGGAATGTCCAGGTCCGGTTGCCGGGCGTGGCGGGCGTGGTCATGCCGGTGGAGATGAGCGACACAGCGGCGCCCAGACACGCGCCCGGACACGCATGGGTCCTCCTCGGTGGGGGCCGGGCTCGCGCCCGGGGCGTCGCCGGCCGGCTCAGCCCGCCGCCGCGGCCAGGGGAGGCGGGGCGGACGCGAAGAGATCCAGGGTCGGGGCGATGGTGAGGAAGGCGCGCGCCTCGTCCAGGCGCCGGCGACAGGCCCGGTACCGCTCGGAGGCCTCGAGCTCGCGGCGCTCGGGGACGGCGACCGCGCGCACGTCGTGCTCCGCCACCTCCACCAGGCCCAGCTCGGCGAGCACGGCCAGCGCCCGGGCGGCGGCGCGCGGGAGTCGGGAGACCGGTCCCTCGCCCAGCAGGACGGCCTCCAGCTCCGGCCCGAAGGCCCGCGGCACGCCGTCGCGCAGGCCGAGCCAGATGGCCGTGACGGCCGGCCTCAGCTCCCACTCGTCCTCGGCCACCCGCAGCGCCAGCGCCGTCTCGGTGTCGCCCCAGACCATGTGGAGCCAGCGCCCCTCGGCGCGGTGGACCGCCCACGCCGCCTGCTCGGGCGTGGCGGGAGGATCCACCAGCGCGAGATGCATCCCCTCGGGGAGGTCCACGTCGGCCAGCCGCCCGTACTCGAGCATCGCGAGCGCCGGCACGCCGCGGGCCAGCGCGAGCCGGGTGGCCATCGCCCCCGGGTCGCAGCGGGCCCCGCCCAGGACGGCCACCTCGGCCCCGAGGCGGCCCGGCTCCAGCGCGGCCAGCAGGGCCTCGCGGCGCCGGGGCACGTCGGCCACCACCGCCACGACCCCGCGATCGGCGCCCGCCAGGGCCGCCAGCGTCGACAGCGCCGCGCCCTCCCCACGACGGTCGCGCACCCCCAGGGGCGGTCCGGCCGGAGGCGGAGCGGGGCGCTCGGGCTCCTCCGGCGCGTCGATGAGGGCGCGCAGGTCCCGCGGGCCGAGCCGGTCGGGGCAGCGCACGTCGCAGGCCTGGGCGCACTGCCCGGGCAGCGCCGGGCGGGGGGTGAGGGTCTCGATGGCCTCGAGGCTCACCCGCGGGCTCACGAGCCCCTGCCAGCGCTCGATCTCCAGGGCCACCACCGCGTCGTGGCGCTCCTCCAGGTCGAGGCCGGCCGCGCGCTCGCCCATGCGGAAGCCGATTCCGCGGGCGTGGACGCCGTCCGAGCGCAGCCGCACCTGCAGGTGGCGCCCCTCGCCCACCCGGACCGGGGACTCCAGCTGGACGCCGGGCACCACCAGGCGCACCGGCGGGTTGCCGCGCCCGAACGGGGCGAGGGACTCCATCGCCTCCGCGGCAGCCAGCCCGAGGTCGCGCCCGCCCACGACGGCATCGATCCGCCGCACCCGCGCACGGGCGATGGCGGCGCCCGAGCCCTCGGCGGCCCGGATGAGGTCGTCGCGAAAGCGCGCGATCGACGCGGCGGGCAGCTCCAGCCCGACCGCCCCGGGGTGTCCGCCCCAGCGGGTGAGGGTGTCGTCGGCGGCCGCCACGATCGCGTGGAGGTCGACGCCCGGCAGGCTGCGGCCGGACCCCTTCGCCCGGTCGCCCTGGCGGGAGAGCACGATGGCCGGCCGCTCGAAGCGCTCGGCCAAGCGCGAGGCCACGATGCCCACGACGCCCTCGTGCCAGCCGTCGCCGGCGGCCACGATGATCTTGGCGGCCCGGATCTCGTCGGGCTCGGCCTCGACCTGCGCGACGGCCTCGTCCACGATCGCCCGCTCCACCTCGCGGCGCTCCTGGTTGAGCCGCCAGAGCTCGCTCGCGATCGGATCGGCGGCCTCGCCGTCGGCGGCCAGGAGCAGCTCGAGCGCGCGGTCGGGATGCGAGAGCCGCCCGGCGGCGTTGATGCAGGGGGCGAGGGTGAAGCCGAGCGCGCGGGCGCCGAGCGTCCGGGGCTCCAGGCCGGCCGCGGCGCAGAGGGCCGCGATCGCCGGGCGCGGCCGCTCGCGCATCGCGCGCAGCCCGCGGGCCACCAGGCGGCGGTTGTCGCCCACCAGCGGCACGGCGTCGGCCACAGTCGCGAGCGCCACCAGGTCGATCCCCTCCTCGGGATCCGGCGCCAGCGCGTCACCGTCCATCCGCTCGGCCAGCGCCCGCACCAGCATGTGCACGACCCCCGCGGCCGCCGGGAGGTCCTCGACCGGCCGGCCCAGCGCGGGGTTGGCCAGGATGCCGGGTGGGCGGCGCCCCCCGGCGAGGTGGTGGTCGAGCACGATCGGCTCCATGCCGGCCTCGGCCGCGCGAGTGAGCGCCTCGACGGCCGAGGTGCCGCAGTCCACGCACACGAGCACCCGGGCGCCCTCGCGGGCCAGTAGGTCCACGCTCTCCGGCGCCACCCCGTATCCCTCGGTGAAGCGGCTCGGGAGGAAGGGGCGCACCTGGCCCCCGCGGCCCCGGAGCGCCCGCACCAGGACGGCCGTTGAGCAGATGCCGTCGCAGTCGTAGTCGCCGTGCACGGCGATCGGCTCGCGCCCCCGCACCGCGCGGGAGAGGCGGTCGGCGGCCTCGGCGATGCCGGGCAGCGACTCCGGCGGCGCCAGCGGCCCGTCCGACGACAGGAACTCACGGGCCACCGCGGGATCGCCTAAGCCGCGGCGCACCAGCGTCCAGGCCACGGGCTCGGGCACCTGGAGGGCGTCCTGGAGCGCGACGACCTCCGCGAAGGCGACGCGTGGCGCGCGCCAGCTCACCAGCGGCCCGACCGCAGCACGCCGAGCACCACCCAGCCCACGATGAACAGCGCCAGGATCAGCCCCGGGAGGGCGATCAGCGCCAGGCCGGCCACCCCCGTCGAGCCGGCGAACACGGCCACCACGGCCGAGCCGATGATCAGGGCCGCCGCGATCAGGGACAGGGCCAGCCGGTTGGCGCTCCCCTGGGCCTTGTCGACCGCGTCGCTGAACCCCTCGGGACGGATGCGGATCTCGATGTCGCCGTCCTTGAACTCGTCCAGGAGCTCGGAGAGCTGGAACGGGTAGTCGAGGAACGCCTCCGCGTAGCGGGCCACGTCGCCGCGCACCCGGTCGGCCAGGACGTCCGGGCGGTAGCGCCGGGCGGCCAGGCGGAGCGCGTAGGGGCGGGCCACCTCGAACACGTTCAGGTCGGGATAGATCTCGAGCGCCACCCCCGACAGGGTCGCGAGCGTCTTGTCGAGCATCACCCATCGCGCGGGGAGGGTGATGTCGAGGCGGTAGATCGTCTCGAAGATCTCCCGCAGCACCTCACGGGCGTCGATCTCGCCGATCGCGCTCGCCGAGTAGCGGTGGAGGATCACCCCCAGCCGGTCGCCCAGCTCCTCCTCCATGTTGCGCGGGTAGCGCACCCCCAGCGCGCGCAGGCGTCGCGGCAGGCGCTCGGCGTCCTGGTCGAGGATGTCGAGCAGGAGGCGCACCGCCGCCTCGCGGTCGCGAGTGCTGAGCTGCTGGCTCATGCCGAAGTCGACCAGGCTCAGGTGGTCGGGGTCGCGCACCAGGACATTGGCCGGGTGCGGGTCGGCGTGGAAGAAGCCGTGGACGAAGAGCATCTTCATCCAGGTCTCGGTGAGGCGGTTCGCCAGCCGCCGGCGGTCCTCGGCGGACCACTCGCCGAGGTCGAGGTGGTTGAGCGGGGTGCCCTGCACCCGCTCCATCGTGAGCACGCGCGCGGTGGTGTAGCGCCAGTAGATGCGGGGCACCGACACGGTGTCGTCCCCCACGAACTGCCGCCGGAAGACCTCTGCGTTGCGGGCCTCGATGCCGTAGTCGAGCTCGCGGCGCACCGTGCGCGCGAACTCGTCGACCGTGCCGACCAGGTCGATGAACTGCAGCCGGCTCACCCGGTCGCGCGCGATGCGGGCGGCCGGGTACAGGAGCTGGATGTCGGCGTTGATCTGGCGCTCGGCGCCCGGACGCTGGACCTTGACCACCACCTCCTGCCCCCCGGGCAGGCGGGCGGTGTGCACCTGGCCGATGGAGGCGGCCGCGATCGGCACCTCCTCGAATTGCTCGAAGACCTGCTCCACCTGGAGACCGAGCTCCGCCTGGATCACCCCCCGGATCCGCTCGAAGGGCTCGGGCCGCGCGTCGTCCTGCAGCCCTCGCAGCTCCTGGAGGATGTCCGGCGGCACCACGTCGGGACGGGTCGAGAGCAGCTGTCCGAACTTGACGAACGTGGGACCCAGCTCGTCGAGCATCTCCCGCATCCGGCGTCCCCGGCTGCGACCCGTCCCCGCCCCGACCTCCTCGCTGCGGCCGAAGGCGTAGCCGAACCCGTGGCGAGCCGCCACGTGGGCGATCTCACCGAGGCGCGCAAGGTTCTGCCGCCGCTCTCCTCGCGCCATGCGGGCCAAGGTATCAGTGCGGCCGGACGGGTCCCCGGCCCGCGATCAGGGCGTCTCGGGGGCTCCGGGCGGGTCGCCGGATGGCGCCTTCTCCAGCAGCGAGATCCGGTGCTCCAGCTCCATCAGCCGCAGCTGCACGTCCTCGAGCTCCGCGCGCGTGACCACCCCGAACTCGCGCAGCACGCCCTGCACGCCGCCCTCGAGGCGCCCCATCAGGCCGGCCGCCGGGCCGGGGGCGCCGTCGCCGCGCACCCGCGCCATCAACCGCTCCACGACCACCTTGCCCTCGTCGCCGCCCATCTGGCCCTTGCGCACGAGCTCCGCGACCGCCGCCTCGGCGCGCTCACGGGTGAGCGACGCGGCCCCGATCGACAGCAGCACCGCCTGCTCGATGCCCTCGCGCACGGTGGTCATCGTCTCCTCTTCCTCTGGACCTGGCGGTGGCGGCGCACCCTGTCGGAGCTCGGTCGCGTGCGCGGCGTGGGCTCGGCGGGTGGCTGCTCCGGGGGCTCATCCCCGCCGTCGGCCGATGGTACCGGCGCCGGTCGCTCGGCCGCCACCCCCTC
Source organism: Thermoleophilia bacterium (assembly GCA_045403035.1). Taxonomy (GTDB): domain Bacteria; phylum Actinomycetota; class Thermoleophilia; order Miltoncostaeales; family Miltoncostaeaceae; genus CAVXDY01. The sequence continues at coordinate 4,979 of JAXIPH010000360.1, forward strand.
CTCGGCCTCGGGCGCGGCGGCGGGCTCGGGCTCCGCGCCCGAAGCGTTCTGCCGGGGCGCCACGCCCTCGGGCGCATGGGCGCGCGACGAGCCGCCCTCCTCCAGCCGGATCTCGCTGGCGAGGGCCGCCTCGGCGCGCGCCAGCACCTCGAGGTCCACGACGTCGGCGTCGGCCCCGAGCTGGTCGGCCGCGGCGGCGCGGCGCTCGGCCTTGGTCGTCCGCCGCTTCTGCTCGGGCTCGTGTTCCTTCCAGAGCGCGGCGATCGGCGCCGCGATGGCGATCGACGAGACGCCGCCGGCGAGGATGCCGACCATCAGCGCGAAGGCGAAGTCCTTCAGCGTTTCGCCGCCGAAGAAGTACAGGGCCGCGAGGGGGATCAGCGTGGTGATCTGGGTGATGATCGTCCGCGTCAGCACCTCGTGGATCGAGGTGTTGACCACCTCGCGGTAGGTCGAGCGGCGCATGATCGGGACGTTCTCGCGGATGCGGTCGAACACGATCACCACGTCGTAGAGCGAGAAGCCCAGGATGGTGAGCAGCGCCGCCACCGTGGCGCTCGTCACCTCCCTCCCGGTGATCGAGTAGATGGCGATCGCCAGCCCGACGTCGTGGATCACCGAGAGGAGCGCCGGCAGGGCGAGCTTGTACTCGAACCGGAAGGTCAGGTAGAGGATGATCACCGCGAAGCTGAGCAGGATCGCGTAGATCGCGTTGCGGATGATCTGCTCGCCGAACACGGGGCCGACGGTGTCCAGGCTCACGAACTCGTTGTCCACGAGTCCGTACCGCTGGTCGAGGGCGGTGCGCAGGTCCTGCACCTGGTCCGGCTGGAGCGTCTCGGTGGTGACCTGGAAGCCGGAGACCTCGCGGCCGTCGACCTCCTCGGTGGACGCCTGGACCTTGGTGCCCTCGATGTTCAGGCTCTGGAGCACGTCGCGGACGCCGTCCTCGGTAGCGGGCCGCTCGAAGCGCATCTCCGCCCGGGTGCCGCTCTCGAAGTCGAGCCCCAGGTTGAGCCCGTTGACCCCGATGTAGACGGCGCCGAGCGCCAGCGGGACGAACGAGATCGCCATCCACAGCTTCCAGTGCCCGACCCAGTCGAACTTCCACTTGATCTCGCGCTGCTTGAGGCCCAGGTACCGCTCCTCGCGCAGGAAGCGGGTCTCGGCCAGCACGTTGAAGGCCGCGCGCGTGGCGACCACCGCCGTGAACAGCGACAGGAGCACGCCGATGAAGAGCGTGAAGGCGAAGCCCTTCACGCCTGCGGTCGCGAACAGGAAGAGGATCGCCGCGGTCGCCAGCGTCACGACGTTGGCGTCGATGATCGCGGAGATGCCCTTCTTGTATCCGGAGAGGATCGCCGCGCGCGGCGACTTGCCGCTGCGCGCCTCCTCGCGCACGCGTTCGAAGATCACCACGTTGGCGTCGGACGCGACGCCGATGGTGAGGATGATTCCCGCGATGCCGTGCAGGGTCAGCGTGATCGGCACCAGCACGGCGACCGCGTAGAGCAGGACCGCGTAGACGATCAGCGCCGCCGCGGCGATGACCCCGAGGAAGCGGTAGTACGCGATCAGGAACAGCATCACGAGGATGAGGCCGGCGACGCCGGCGATCAGGCCCTGGCGCAGCGACTGCTTGCCGAGAGTCGCCGAGACCTGCTTCTGGCTGATGACCTTCAGGTTGATCGGCAGGGCGCCGGAGTTGATCTGCTTGGCCAGGGTGTCGGCCTCGCCCCGGCTGAAGTTGCCCTCGATCTGCGCGCCGTTCCGCCCGTCGATCCCGTTGGGGTAGTCGTTGTAGTCGACCGTCGGGTTGGAGACGATATTGCCGTCGAGGATGATCGCGAAGCGCTGGGCCGTCCCGGCGAGGTTGCCGTCCACGGCGAGCTCGCGCGTGATGTCCGCGAACTTCTGGCGTCCGTCGCCCGTGAACTGGATCGTCACGATCGGCTCGCTGCCGCCGATGCCGGGGGTCGAGATCGTGGAGCGGGCCTCGGAGATGTCGCGGCCGATGAGGCCCGGGTTGTTCTGGAAGACGTACCAGATGCGCTGCGCGGGCCCGCTGCCCCCGCGGGTCGACAGCCCCCGCTCCTCGAAGGCCAGGAAGAGGCCCTTCGGCACCACGCCGACCTGCACGCCGGCCGGGATCTCGTTCCCCGGGAAATTCTGGGCGAGCGACGGCCGGTCGGGCGCGGGACCGAAGAGGTAGTTGCCGTCCTTGTCCATCGCGTAGTAGCTGGCCCGGGCGCCGGGGCGCGTGCCCTTCGGCTCGGTGCGCTCGGCGAGGGCGATCGCGTCGCTCAGCTTCGGGGTGCCCGCCTGGTCGACGACGTTCGCCTCGAAGTTGATGAACACCAGCTGGGCGGGCTGGATGAGGTCACTGACGACCTGCTCGGGGTTGTCCGCGCCCGGAAGCGCGACCACGATCTGGTCGTCGCCCTGGGTCTGGATCTCGGGCTCGGCCACGCCGAACGAGTCGACGCGGTTGCGGATGATCTCGACCGAGCGGTCGACGGCCTCCGGGGTGACCTGGGCGTCCTCGGTGGCCTCGCCCTGCAGCACCACCTCGACGCCGCCCTGGAGGTCGAGCCCGAGCACCGCCGGCCGCAACGCGATGGCCACGAGCGAGGCCGCCACCAGGCCGATCACCACCGCCAGTAGGAGGAGGGGGCGCCTCACCGGCGTCGGGTGGAGTTAGTGTCCCGAGCCGCTAATTGCGTGGCAGTTCCCGGCTTTGTCGGCCCCCGGCCGCCCGGAGTCTCATCGCGATACAGCGTCCTCGACCCCCGTAGTATTCCCGATATTGCGGGGGATCTGCGTCCTTGTCTCGCTGGAGATTCACTCGGGAACTGCATACGAACCAGCGACTCGGGACACTTAGCTACCCGCGTCCGAAGCCGCCGAGGAGTCGGTCGAGGCGGTCGCCCCCGCGCGATCGGAGACGATGCGGGCGATCGAGCCCTTGGCGATCCGGATGTCGGTGTCCTCTGCGATCTCGAGCAGCACCGTCTCACCATCCTCGATCTCCGTCACCGTGCCGTAGATGCCGGACACCGTCACCACCTCGTCGCCCGGGGAGAGCCGGCTCATGAGCGACTCCAGCTCCCGGCGGCGCTTCTGCTGGGGCCGGATCCCGACCAGGTAGATCAGGCCCAGGAAGATGACGATGTACATCGGCAGGAGGAGGGCCGACATGGGAGAGGCACCTCGTGCTCGGGCTGCCGCATGGGGCCGGGGCTCCCCCGGCGGGCCGAGGATAGCAAAGGCCCCGGGCGCATCCGGGAGGCGGTCCCGGGGGGGCCCGGGCCGCGGCCGACCCCGTGCTACGTTGCGCCGCCGTGACGGTCGCCGCCCGCCCCTCGCCTCTCGCGCGCGCCTGGTCCGCACGCTGGTCCCTCGGCGCCGAGATCGCCCTCTTCCTCGTGCTGATGGCGATCTACGAGTGGGTGCGCGACCTGGTCGCGCTGGAGGACCCCACCCGGCCCATCCAGAACGCGCTCGACCTGATCGACGTGGAGAGGTCCCTCGGACTGTTCGTCGAGCCCGACGTTCAGGACTTCGCCCACTCGGTGGCGGGCGGCGAGTTCCTCACGACCTGGGCCTACACCCTGGGGCACGTGACCGGGTACGTGATCGCCTTCGCCTGGGTGTGGTTCCGCCGCCGCCCCTACTTCGCGGCCTTCCGCAACTGGTTCTGGATCACCAGCGCGCTGGCGCTGCTGGGGTACTGGCTCTTCCCGCTCGCCCCGCCGCGGCTCACGGACCTGGGGCTCGAGGATCCCACCAAGGCGCCCCTCGAGCTGGGCGGCGCCCTGTCGTGGTTCGAGCCGTTCCGCAACGAGTTCGCCGCGATGCCGTCGATGCACGTGGGCTACACGCTGCTCTTCGCGCTCACCCTGGTGTGGCTGCTGCGCCCCTCGCCGTGGCGCTGGCTGGCGCTGCTGTGGCCCGCCACGATGCTCTTCGTGGTCATGGCCACGGCGAACCACTGGTGGCTCGACGGGATGGGCGGCGCCGGCGCCGTGCTCCTGGGGCTCGCGATCGTGTCGCCGCTGTGCCGCTCCCTGCCGCGACCCTGGCGATACCCGGAGCTGCCGTGAGGGTCGCGATGGTCACCGAGTACGCCTACCCGGTCCTCGGGGGCGTGCCCGAGCACGTCCACAACCTCAGCCGGGAGCTGGCGGCCCGTGGGCACGAGGTGACCGTGCTCACCAGCCTGGCGCCCTTCGGCATGAAGCGCCGCGCCCGGGCGCTCGACGCCGAGAACCTCTCGGTGCACGGCTACCGGACGCTCCGGATGGCCGCGTCGATACCGTTCTACGGGAACGGCTCGGTCGCGCGCGTGAGCATCGGGATGCCGGGCCTGAAGGCCCGCGTGGCACGCGCGCTGAGGGGGATGGACGTCGTGCACGCGCAGGGGCTCGCGGTGCCCACCCTCCCCCTCTACTCCCTGAGGACCTCCCTCGCGCCGGTGAGGGTGGGCACCTTCCACACGTACTTCGAGCACGGCCACTGGGGCTATCGCTACTTCCTGGCCTACGTGAGGAGCACGCTGGCCCGCACGGACCGGCTGATCGCGGTCTCAGAGCCCTGCATCACCGCGATGAGGCCCTACTTCACGGAGCAGGACTTCGAGATCATCCCCAACGGGATCGACACCGGCCTCTACCGCCCCCTCGCGCCCTCCGAGGCCCGTCCCGAGGGCCCGCCGCGCATCCTCTTCGTGGGCCGCTTCGATCCGCGCAACGCCCTCGACGTGATGCTCGACGCGGCGCGCATCCTGGCCGACCAGGGCCGGGACTTCGTCCTGCAGGTGGTGGGCGACGGCCCCCTGCACCCGAAGTACCACCGGCAGGCGAGGACGCTGGGGATCGACGACCGCGTCGAATGGCTCGGGTTGCTCGACAAGGAGCGGCCCCGGCTCTACCGCGAGGCCTCCGTGTTCGCCGCTCCCTGCGTGCTGGCCTCGTTCGGCGTGGTGCTCCTGGAGGCCATGGCCAGCGGCACCCCCGTCGTGTGCGCGGACAACATCGGCTTCCGGCAGGTCATCCGCGACGGTGCGCCCGGGCGCTTCGTGCCCCCGCGGGACGCCGCCGCCCTCGCCGCCGGCATCGCCGAGCTGCTGGACGACCCGGCGGCGCGCGCGGACTGGGGCTCGCGCGGCCGGGAGCTGGCCGTGGAGCAGTACGCGTGGCCCACCATCGCGCGCCGGGTGGAGGACCTCTATCGCCAGATCATCGACGCCAAGCGCGGCACGCCGCCACCGCCCCGGATGGGGCTGCGGTTCAACCTGCGGCGCAACCCGCTCGAGCTCGCCCGCAACCTCCCCAGGGCCATCCTGGCCGGCCGCGTCCCGCTGCGACGCTCGTCTGACGACGCCTAGGAGCCCCTGGCCGGCGGGACCGCGCCGAGGGTGGCGGCGCCCGAGAGCACGCCGACCACGTCGCGCATGTTGAGCACGCCCACGAGCGTCCCGCCCTCGCTCACCAGCAGATGGCGGACGCCGTGGGAGATCATCAGGTCGCAGGCCGCGTCGAGCGCCGATTCCGGCTCCACGGCGATCGGGTCGGGCGTCATGTAGTCGCGGACGGGCGTCGCGTCGAGGTCGGCCGACTCGGCGATGGCCCGCAGCACGTCCCGCTCGGTGAGCACGCCGCCGTGCGGCGCCACATCGACAATCGCCAGCCCGGTGCGCGCATCGCGCAGAGCCGCCGCGGCGCTCCGCAGGGTGTCCTCGGGGCGGAGGCGCACCTTCACGTCGGCCATGACCTCGCGGACTGTCATCGCGCCGAGTCTACCCGGCGCCCGAGATCAGAACAGCCCGGCCTGCCCCGGGTCGGCCGGCGGGACCAGCCCCAGGTGGCGGTAGGCCCGCGGCGTCGCCACCCGGCCGCGAGGCGTGCGCTTCAGCAGGCCCTCCTGGAGCAGGTAGGGCTCGTAGACGTCCTCGATCGTGTCCGACGCCTCTCCAACGCTGTCAGCGAGCGTCCCCAGGCCCACCGGACGGCCCTCGAAGGTCTCCGCGAGCCGGCGCAGGATCTGGCGGTCGAGCTCCTCGAGCCCGAGGGCGTCCACCTCCAGAAGCTCCAGGGCCTCCTCGGCCACCTCGCGATCGACGCGGGGATGGTCGCGCACCTGGGCCACGTCGCGCACCCGCCGCAGCAGCCGGTTGGCGATCCGCGGCGTGCCGCGCGAGCGTTCGGCCAGCGCCGAGGCTCCGTCCCCGTCGATCTCCACCCCCAGCAGGCGCGCCGATCGGTGGACGATGGACGCGAGATCGCCGGCCCCGTAGTAGTCGAGCCGGTGGAAGACGCCGAAGCGTCCGCGCAGCGGCGTGGTGAGGAGCCCGGTGCGCGTGGTGGCGCCCACCAGCGTGAAGTGCGGCAGGTCGAGGCGCAGCGTGCGCGCCGATGGGCCCTGGCCCAGCACCACGTCGAGCTGGAAGTCCTCCATCGCCGGGTACAGGACCTCCTCCACGACCCGGCTCAGCCGGTGGATCTCGTCGATGAAGAGGACGTCGCGGGGGTCGAGCGCCGTGAGGACGGCCGCGAGGTCCCCCTTGCGCTCCAGCACCGGCCCGCTGGTGACGTGGAAGCCCACCCCCATCTCGGCCGCGACGATGCCGGCCAGCGAGGTCTTGCCCAACCCGGGCGGGCCCGCCAGGAGCACGTGGTCGAGGGCCTCGCCGCGCTGGCGGGCGGCCTCCAGGAAGATCCCGAGCTGCTGCTTGACCCCCTCCTGCCCGATGAAGTCGCCCATCCGGCGCGGGCGCAGCGAGTGGTCGAGCTCGTCCTCGGCGCCGATGTCGGCGGCGGCGGCGAGCCGCTCGCCGCCCGGCTCCCCGGGACCGCTCACCGGCGCCGCAGCCTGGCCAGGGCGTGCCGCACCAGACCCTCCGCGTCGAGGCCCGCCGGCGCCTCGGCCAGCGCGGCGTCGGCCTCCTCGGGCCGGAACCCGAGTGCCACGAGGCCGTCGCGGGCCGACAGGTAGGAGTCGGCTCCGCCGCCGGCCGCCGGAGCGCCCGCGCCGTTGAGCGAGCCGAGCCGGTCGCGCAGCTCCAGCACCACCCGCTCGGCGGTGCGCTTGCCCACTCCGCTCGCGGCCTGGAGGCGGGCGCTGTCGCCGCGCGCCAGCGCCAGGCGCAGCTCGTCGGGGGCGTCGAGGCCGCAGATCGCCAGCGCGAGCCGCGGCCCCACCCCGCTCACCCCGGTGAACGCCTCGAAGAGCGTCCGCTCTCCCGCCGATGCGAAGCCGTAGAGGTCGAGCGACTCCTCGCGGACGACCAGGACCGTGAGGAGCGAGGTCTCGCCGCCCGTCGGCGGCAGCGCCGCAGCCGTCGTCGCGGAGACGCGGACGAGAAGGCCGACGCCTCCCACCTCGACGACAGGCCCCTCGGGCTCGTGGGCCAGCACGCGCCCCCTGATGGACCGGATCACGGGCCCACGCTAGCGCGCGCGGCGGATGGCCCCCCGCAGCGGCGCCGAGCTGAGATGGCAGATGGCGGCGGCCAGGGCGTCGGCCGCGTGATCGGACTCCGGAACCGCCCCCGACAGCCGCTCGACCATCGCCCTCACCTGGGCCTTGCCGGCGCCGCCGTGGCCGGTCACGGCCTGCTTGATCGTGTTGGGCGCGTACTCCACCACCTCCACGCCC
>JAXIPH010000059.1:0-5160 GCA_045403035.1 Thermoleophilia bacterium
TCGAGCGGGGCAGAAGGCCGTCGCCCCGAAGGGCACGGGCGTCCGCGGGGCTCCCCTCGAGCGCGTGGCGGCGCAGGTCGAGCACGTCGGCGTCGACGTCGGCCACGAGGCGGTACGGCCGCGTGGCCAGAGCCGAGCCCAGGGCCCGGCGCAGGCGGGACACCTCGCCGCGCACCGACGCGGCGGGGTAGCCCGGCCCGTAGAGCGCCGCCCCCAGCTGCCCGCTGCTGAGGCCCTCGGGGCGCAGCGCGAGCAGGGCGAGGATCTCGGCGTGGCGGGGGCTGAGGTGCAGGGGCGAGCCGTCGAGCCAGGCCCGTGGCTCCCCCATCAGCCGCAGCCGCAGCTGCCGGCGCGGCGGGGCCTCGCCGGACTCGGACGTCGCCCAGACAAGATAGCCACCCTCCACCCCGATGGGCTCGGCGCAGAAGGTCTCGCCGCCGGGCAGGAAGCCCACGCGCCCATCGCCGGGGATCCCCACCTGTGTGCCCAGCCACCCCGTGGGGTGGGCCATCACGACCCGCCCGCCACGGCTCACCACCCCGGTGGGCCGGCGGCCGAGGTGCACCAGGCGCCGGATGTAGCGGTCGCGCAGCCGCTCGTCGTGCTGCCAGAGCTCCTGGCGCAGGGCCCCGGTCGCCGCGCCGGCCGCCGCCGTGACCAGCGCCAGGCTGTGCGGATGCGTCATTCGGTAGGGGCCGGTGAGGTCGATGGAGCCCAGCAGGCACCCATCCTCGGGGTCGAAGATCGGGGCTGCGGAGCAGGTCCACGGATGGACCGTCGCGTTGAAGTGCTCGGCGGCGAAGACCTGGATCGGGTGGCCCACCGCCAGCGCCGTCCCCAGGGCGTTGGTCCCGGCGCCCGCCTCGCTCCAGAGCGTGCCCTCGGCGAAGTTCATGGTGTCCTCCGCGGCCACGCAGACCCGCGCGGGGCCCTCCACCCACAGCAGCTCGCCGTCGGCCGCGCAGACGGCCACGATGTGCCGGGCGGCCTCGGCCACGTCGAGCAGCAGATGGCGCAGGGTGGGCATCATCCGGGCCAGCGGATGCTCCTCGCGCAGGTCGCGCAGGTCGTCCCGCGCGTGCACCCGCGGGGCGACGTGGCCCTCGGGGCTCACCCCGGCGCCTCGGGAGCGTCGCCAGGAGTCGGCGATCAGGGACCGCACCTCGGGCGGGGGGCGGGTGGTCTCGACCGTGCCGGCATAGCTCGCGTGAGCCGCGCGCAGCTCCCGGGCCCGCTCCACCGGGTCCGTGCCCGGCTCGAGGGCGAGCCACGGGTTCCGCCGAGGGCTCAGGACCGCGCCTTCCGTGTGGCCCGGCGCCGGGCGGCTCATGTCCTGACGGGGGTGCCGGCGCGGTTGGCCACGGCGACGACCTGCGCGCCGATCGCGACCGCCACCTCCTCGGGGGTGCGCGACGCGATGGACAGCCCGATGGGAGCGTGGATGCGCTCCAGCTCCTCCTCGGCCACCCCGAGCTCCAGAAGGCGCGCGCGGCGGCGCTCGGTGGTGCGGCGCGACCCCATGGCCCCGACGTAGCGCGCCGGCGTGGCGAGCGCGGCCTGCAGCGCGGGCACGTCGAACTTGTCGTCGTGCGTCAGCACGCACACCGCCGTGCGCTCGTCCACCGGGGCGCGCGCCAGGAACTCGTGCGGCCACTCGATGACCAGCTCGTCGGCGTCGGGGAAGCGCTCGGGGGTGACGAAGATCGCCCGCGGGTCGCAGACGGTGACCCGGTAGCCCAGGAAGTGTCCCACCGTGGCGAGCGCCGAGGCGAAGTCGATCGCCCCGAAGACGTACATGGCCGGGCGCGGGACGAGGGAGGAGACGAACACCTCGTGACCCCCGACCTCCACCACCCCGCTCTGGCCGAGGGTCAGCAGCGGGCGGGCCGCGGCCTCCACGTCGTCGGCGGCGTCGCCCTCGCGGGAGATCACGCGCGGACCTCCCAGCGGCTCCCCTCCGACCGTCGTGAGGTAGGCCACCGGCCGCTCCTCGCGCACGGCGGACGCGACCTGGATCACCGTGGCGGGATCCATCGGCTCCACGAAGATGTTCACGTTGCCGCCGCAGGGAAGCCCCACCTCGAAGGCCTCGTCGTCCACGATGCCGTAGCTGGACATGCGCGGCGGACCCCCGGCGAGCACCTCCTCGGCGTGGAGGTAGACGGCCGGCTCCACGCAGCCGCCCGTGACCGACCCGGCGACCTCGCCGGTCTCGCTCACGGCCATCACGCTCCCCGGCTCCCGGGGGGCGGAGCGGTCGACCCCCACCACGGTGGCCAGCGCCACGCGAACGCCGTCCCGCGCCCATCGCTCGAGCGTCGGCAGCACGTCGCGCACGCCAGTGACCTCCCGGGTTGGTCGCCGGCCGGACAGCCGGCTCCGAACTTCGTCAATATACGCACGAACTCCGGTATCTGCCCACGCCCACCGGGAGGATCGAGCGATGAGGTTCGAGGACGTCGACGGCCTCGAGGCGGCCCTCGCGGAGGAGCAGTACCTCGCCGACCGCGGGCTCGCCGTCTCCGTCTTCCTCGCCCTCACGCTCCAGCGGCCGCTGCTGCTGGAGGGCGAGCCCGGCGTGGGGAAGACCGAGATCGCCCGGACGCTGGCGCGCGTCCTGGACGCCGAGCTCATCCGCCTGCAGTGCTACGAGGGCATCGACGCCGGCCAGGCCCTGTACGAGTGGGACTACTCGCGCCAGCTCCTCTACGCGCGCACCATCCAGGAGGGCCACCTGGACCCCTCGCGGCGGGCGGCCGAGCTCTACGGCCCGGAGTTCCTGGTGGAGCGCCCGCTCCTGCGTGCGGTGCGCGCGGGTGCCGGGGCGGTGCTGCTGGTGGACGAGCTCGACCGCGCCGACGAGGAGATCGAGGCATTCCTGCTCGAGGTGCTGGCCGACTCGGCGGTGACGATCCCCGAGATCGGCACGGTGACGGCCGAGGAGCCGCCGGTCGTGGTGCTGACCTCCAACCGCACCCGCGAGCTGCACGACGCCCTCAAGCGGCGGTGCCTCTACCACTGGATCGACTACCCCGGCCTGGAGCGCGAGGTGGCCATCATCCGCCTCCGCGCTCCCGAGGCCTCGGAGGGGCTCGCGCGGTCCGTGGCGGAGGTCGTCGCGCGGCTGCGTGAGATGGACCTCATCAAGCGGCCCGGTCCGGCGGAGGCCATCGACTGGGCGCGCGCGCTCGCGGCCCTCGGCATCGGGACGATCGATCCCTCGTCCGCCGACGAGACCCTGGGCTGGGTGGTCAAGAACCGCGACGATCTCACCAGGGTGCGCCGGGTCCTGCCCGAGCTGCTCGGGGGGTGAGCGACCTCGCGATCCCCCTCGCGCTCGCGCACGGGCTGCGCGAGGCGGGGGTGCCGGTGGGCACCGGGCGGCTCCTGAGCTTCGCGCGGGCCGCCGCCGCGCTGGGCCCGGGGGATCTCTACTGGGCGGGCCGCGCCACGCTCATCTCGCGCAGCGAGGACATCGCGGCGTTCGACCGGGCCTTCGAGGACGCGTTCGGCATCGTCGGCCCCCCGGAGCCGGCCTCCCAGGAGGTGGCCGACCGCATCCCCAGCGTCATCGCCCCCAGCGACCTGTCGGTGACCTCCGGGCCGCGCGAGGAGGGCGAGGAGACGTCGCTCGCCAGCGCGGTCGAGACCCTGCGGCGCAAGAGCTTCTCGGACTGCACGGAGGCCGAGCTGGCCCTGCTGGCGCGGTTGATGTCGCGGCTGCGGCTGCGCGCGCCCGAGCGGCGCACGCGCCGGCGGCGGCCGTCCCGCTCGGGCGACCCGGACCTGCGGCGCACGCTTCGCCGCGCCATGCGCACCGGGGGGGAGCCCATCGAGCGCGCCTGGCGGCGGCGGCGGGTCCAGCGGCGGCGGCTGTTGCTGGTCCTGGACGTCTCCGGCTCCATGTCGGCCTACTCGCGCGCGCTCGCGATGTTCACCCACGCGGCCCTCCGCACGGGACCCGACTGGGAGGCGTTCGCCTTCAGCACCCGGCTCACGCGCATGACCCGGGCGCTCTCGGGCTCCGATCCCGACGCCGCCTTCCGCGCCGCCTCCAGCGAGGTGACCGACTGGGACGGGGGAACGCGCATCGGCGCCTCGCTGAAGCGGCTCATGGACGAGCACGGTCGAACTCGGGCGGTGCGCGGAGCGGTCTGCGTGATCCTCTCCGACGGCCTCGACGTGGGGGACCCGGCGCTGCTGGGTGAGCAGATGGAGCGCCTGGCGCGCCTCGCCCACCACGTCGTCTGGCTCAACCCCCTGAAGAGCAGCGACGCGTACGAGCCCCTCGCGCGGGGCATGGCGGCGGCCTTGCCCCACGTGGACGTCTTCCGCCCCGGCCACAACCTCCAGAGCCTGGAGGAGGTCGCCGACGTGATCGCCCGCCTCTGAGAGACGCCGGCGAAGGTGACGCAGCTCCAGAAGCTGTCACGGCTCGATGGTCAGTTCATCGCGCTGACGAAGCGCGTCAAGCCCTGCGCCGGCTCCGCCGCCCAGATCAAGGCGGCCGGCGCGATGCGCAAGGCCGCCCTGAAGAGGGCTCGAAAGAGCTCCATCAGGGTGCTCAAGGCCAAGAACGTCAAGATGAGCAAGGCCGTCCTGCGCCTTGCGAAGTTCGCGGGCAGGTGCGGGGCGCCCGGAAGCACGACCCCGGTGATCGTTCAGCCGGGCGCGCCGGGCGCGCCGGGCTCGTCCACGACCGAGCTGACGCTCCCGCAGTTGCTCAACTCCGTCCCGCTCGACGTCTCATCGCTCCTGGACGGGGGCATCCTGCCCGACACGATCAGCGCGGTTCCGCTGGATCAGCTCCTCTCGGCGGAATGCGTCGCTGAGGGTGCCGCGTGCCTCGGGGTCGACCCGACCGCCCTCGTGTCGGCCCTCACGAGCGCCGTGAACGACCTGCCGCTCCTCGGGCCGGTTCTCCAGCCGCTCCTCGACCAGGTGGTGGCGGCGGTCGGCGCGGACGATCTCGCGTCGCTCCTGGATGTCCAGCGGGTGAGCGACTCGGTGGTCAAGGTTGTGCCGCAGGGCCCGCTCGCCACGCTCGAGGCGCTCCTCGGCTCGGTCGTGGACACGGTCAACGGCACGGTCGGGACGCTGCAGATCATCCCCAGCGTCTGACCGATGCGCCCGTCCCGCCGTCCCCACCCGGGGCGGCGG
>JAXIPH010000266.1:0-8374 GCA_045403035.1 Thermoleophilia bacterium
CTGGCGATGGTGGCCGTGGCCCTCTCGGCCGCCGGGTGGGCCACCCACCAGGCCCTGCGCAGCTTCCTGGTGGATCGCGTCGACGACGAGCTGGCGGACGCCCGTCTGCCGGCCGCGCGCCTGGCCCTCGACGCCGGCGGACCCGAGCTGGCGGGCCCCGGAGGGCGCCTCCCGCCCTCGGCCCTTCCGGCCGGGTCGGTGGTCGAGATCCGCGGCTCCGACGGGTCGGTGGTGGGCGGCTTCCAGGTGCGGAACGCGTCGACGCCGGCGCTGGACGTGCCCGCGGACATCCCCGAGGGCTACTCCGACGTCGACGTCCCCGGCGCGGGCGAGTACCGGGTGCTCGCCGTGACCAGCGGCGCGCCGCAGGGGGAGGGCGTCCCCCCGGGCGTGCTCACGGCGGGCGGCTCGCTGGTGATCGCGATCCCGCTGACCGACGTCAACGACACGCTCGGCCGCCTGCTGTGGATCGAGCTGGCCGTGGGCGCCGCCACGCTGGCGGCGCTCGCGGCGCTCGCGCTGTGGCTGGTGCGCCTGGGGTTGCGGCCGCTGGATCGGATCGGCTCCACCGCCGACGCCATCGCGGCCGGCGACCTCTCCCAGCGCGTGGAGGACGAGAGCCCGCGCACCGAGATCGGCCGCCTGGGGCGCACGCTCAACGTCATGCTCACCCGCATCGAGGAGTCCTTCGCCGAGCGGCGCGAGTCCGAGCGGCGGCTGCGCCAGTTCGTGGGGGACGCCTCCCACGAGCTCCAGACCCCGCTGACCTCGGTGCGCGGCTACGCCGAGCTCTTTCGCCGGGGCGCGGCGGACCGCCCGGCCGACCTCGAGACGGCGATGCGGCGCATCGAGGAGGAGGCCGAGCGCATGGGCGTCCTGGTTGACGACCTCCTGCTGCTGGCGCGGCTCGACCAGGGCCGCCCGCTGGAGCGCCGGCGCATCGATCTGGGCGCGCTGGTCGGCGACCTCGTGACCGACGCGCGGGTGGTCGAGCCGGACCGGCCGATCCACCTCGCCGCGGACGGCCCGGTGGTCGTGGAGGGGGACGACGTCCGCCTGCGCCAGGTGGTGGGCAACCTGCTGAGCAACGCGCGGGCGCACACGCCGCGGGGAGCCCCCGTCGCGGTGTGCGTCCGCGCCGAGGGCGACGAGGCCGTGGTGGAGGTGGGCGACAGCGGCCCGGGCCTGGCGCCGGAGCACGTCGAGCGTGTGTTCGAGCGCTTCTTCCGGGCCGACCCCTCGCGGGCCCGGGCCAGCGGAGGCAGCGGCCTGGGGCTCTCGATCGTGTCCGCCATCGCCGAGGCGCACGGGGGCCGGGCCGAGGTCCACTCGACGCCGGGGCGGGGAGCAACCTTCCGGGTCGTCTTCCCCCTGGCGCCGCGGCTCCCAGCCGATCCACAGGCGGAGCCCACGCCGGTCTGAGGTCGGGCACCGATCCTGCACCGCGTGTCCACCGCGGCCAGGATCTCGCCCCTCTCCCTTCCCGCCCCCGTCGCGCCGGCGCTCACCCGGGCGCCCATCCCGGTGCCCGGTCCGCCGGGGTGCCCGGTCCTCGACGTCGTGGTGCCGGTGCACGACGAGGAGGCCGGCCTCGCACGGAGCGTTCGCCGGCTGCACGCCTTCCTGGCGGCGTTCCCCTTCCCCGCGCGCATCACGATCGCCGACAACGCCAGCACCGACGGCACGTGGGGGATCGCGCGCGAGCTGGAGCAGGAGTTCGCGGGGGTCCGCGCCATACGCCTCGAGGAGAAGGGGCGGGGGCGGGCGCTGCGTGCGGCGTGGAGGGGCAGCGACGCGCCGGTTCTCGCGTACATGGACGTGGACCTCTCCACCGACCTCGCGGGCCTCCTGCCGCTGATCGCACCGCTGGTGAGCGGGCACAGCGACCTGGCCATCGGGAGCCGCCGGGCCCGGGGATCGCGGGTCGTGCGCGGCCCCAAGCGGGGCGTCCTCTCGCACGGCTACAACCTGCTGCTGCGGGCCACCCTTCGGACGCGCTTCAGCGACGCGCAGTGCGGGTTCAAGGCCATCCGGGCCGACGCGGCCCGCCGGCTGCTGCCGCTGATCGAGAACGACGCGTGGTTCTTCGACACCGAGATGCTCGTGCTCGCCGAGCGGGCGGGGATGCGCATCCACGAGGTTCCCGTCGACTGGGTGGACGACCCCGACAGCCGGGTCGACATCGTGTCCACCGTGCGCGAGGACCTGCGCGGCATCGCCCGCATCGCGCGAGGGTTGGCCTCCGGGCGCCTGCCCGCCCGCCTCCGCGAGACCGTCCCGGGCCGGCCCGACCCGCGCCTCTGGCGCCAGCTCTGGCGCTTCGCGGGGATCGGCGTCGCGAGCACGGTCGCGTACGTCGTGCTCTACCTGGCCCTGCGCGGCGGGATCGGCGCCCAGGCGGCCAACGCGGTCGCCCTGCTCGTCACTGCGGTGGCCAACACGGCCGCCAACCGGCGCCTCACCTTCGGCGTCCGCGGGGCGGCGAGCCGGCTGCGCCAGCAGGCCGAGGGGCTCGGGGTCTTCGCCCTCGGCCTCGCCGTTACCAGCGGCTCCCTCGCCGCCCTGCACCTGGTGCAGGGCCGGCCGCCGCGCGCCCTCGAGGTGGCGGTGTTGGTGGCCGCCAACGCCGCCGCCACCCTGGCCCGTTTCGTCCTCCTGCGCGGCTGGGTGTTCCACCCCGGCCGCCTCACCCCCCTCGATGAAAGGCCGCTCGCATGAGCTCCACGGTCGCCGTCCCCCGCGATCGGTCCTCCCGTCTCGAGAGGGTCCTCCCCTGGGAGCGCGGGGCGCTCGCGGCCCTCATGGGCGGCACGTTCCTGCTCTACGTCTGGCAGCTCGCGAGCGAGGGCTGGGCCAACACCTACTATGCCGCGGCCGTCCAGGCGGGCACCGAGAGCTGGACCGCCTTCTTCTTCGGGAGCCTCGACTCGGCCAACCTCATCACGGTCGACAAGCCACCCCTGTCCCTGTGGATCATGGGGCTGTCGGCGCGGGTCTTCGGCCTCAACTCGTGGAGCCTCCTGCTGCCGCAGGCGATCGCGGGGGTGCTCACGGTCTTCGTGACCTACCGCATCGTGCGGCGCTGGTTCGGCGCCGGCGCGTCGCTCCTGGCCGGAGCGGCGCTGGCCCTCACACCGGCCGCGGCGCTGATCTTCCGCTACGACAACCCGGACGCCGTGCTGACCCTGCTGCTCGTGCTCGGCGCCTACGCCGTGGTGCGGGCGCTCGAGGCCGGCTCGACCCGGTGGCTCCTGGCCGCCGGGGCGCTGGTGGGCTGCGCCTTCCTCGCAAAGAGCCTGCAGGCGTACCTGGTGCTCCCGCCCTTCGCCCTGGTGTGGCTCGTCGCCGCGCCGGGCACGTTCGGGCGCCGCCTGTGGCAGCTCGCGGCCGCAGTCGGGGCGCTTGCCGTGGCGAGCGGGTGGTGGGTGGCGGCCGTCGAGCTGACCCCCGCCACGAGCCGCCCCTACATCGGCGGCAGCACGGGCAACAGCGTCCTCGACCTGATCTTCGGCTACAACGGGCTGGAGCGCCTGAGCGCGGACGGCGTGGGCGGCGGGGCAGGGGGCGGCTTCAGCGGCTCGGCCGGCATCGGCCGGCTCTTCAACGACCAGATGGGCGGGCAGATCGCCTGGCTGCTGCCGCTGGCCGCCGCTGGCCTGGTGGCCGGCCTCTGGTCGCGTCGCGGCACCCCGCGCACCGACCGCCGGCGCGCCGCCTACCTGCTGTGGGGCGGCTGGGCCCTGGTGCACGCCCTGGTCTTCAGCTTCATGACGGGCATCGTCCACTCCTACTACACCGTCGCCATGGCGCCGGCCGTGGCGGCCCTCGTGGGCATGGGCACGGTGGACCTCTGGCGGCTGCGGGACGATCCGCGCGCGCGATGGGCCCTGCCGGTGGCGGTGGGCGCCACCGGGCTGACGGCCTACGTCCTGCTCGACCGGACGCCCGACTTCCTGCCCTGGCTGCGCTGGGTGGTCCTGCTCGGCGCGCTCGCGGCGGCCGCCGTCCTCCTGGTCGACACCGCGCGCCTCCCGCGCCGCACCGCGCTCGCCGCGGCCGCCGTTGCGGTCGTGGCCCTCCTGGCGGGGCCCAGCGCATACGCGGTCCAGACCGCGGGGCAGACCCATTCCGGCGGAGACCCCTCGGCCGGCCCCGCGGTCGCGGGCGCGACTGGGGGCCTCCGGGGCGGGCCGGGCGGCATGGGCGGCGGGACGTCCCCCGCGGGCACACCCGGGCCTCAGGGAGGGCCCGCGGGAGCCCCGGGCGCGGGCGTCCCCTCGCCGCCTTCGGGGACGGGAACCGCTCCCTCCACCGGCGCCGGCCGCGGGTTCACGCTCCCCTCGGGCTCGGTCGGGCCGGGCACCGGCGCACCCGGCGGCGCGACGCAGGCCAACGCCGACCTCGTGGCCTTCCTCGAGGCCAATCGCGGCTCGGCCACCTGGATCGCGGCGACCACGGGCGCAGCCTCGGCGGCTCCGATCCAGCTCGCCACCGGGGAGCCGGTGATGGCCATCGGGGGCTTCTCCGGCGGCGACCCGGCCCCCACTCTCGACCGTTTCGTCGAGCTCGTGCGCGCGGGCGAGGTGCGCTACTTCGTCGGCGGCGGCATGGGCGGCGGGTTCGGCGGCGGGAGGGGCTCGGCCTCGCAGATCCAGACCTGGGCGCAGGAGAACGGCATCGCAGTGAGCACCTCCCAGACGGGCGGGACGACGGTCTACGACCTGTTGGGCGCCGCGGGGTGACGACCCTGGCGGGCGGGCTCGGCCCGGGGGCCCGCGCGGGCGCCCGGGCCCTCGCCGCGGCCTGGTGGCACCGGCCGGCCCTGGTCGGGATCCTCGGGCTGTCGGCCGGGCTGAACCTGTGGCGGCTCGATCGCAACGGCTGGGGCAACGAGTACTACTCGGGCGCGGTCCACAGCATGCTCGAGAGCTGGCGCAACTTCGTTTTCGTCGCCTTCGATCCCGGCGGGCTGGTGGCCGTCGACAAGACCCCCCTGGCCCTGTGGGTGCAGGCGGCGAGCGCGCGTCTCTTCGGTTACTCGGAGGCGGCCATCCTGATCCCCGAGGCCCTCATGGGCGTGGCCTCGGTCGGCGTCCTCTACCTGCTCGTCTCCCGGCCCTGGGGGCGTGTCGCCGGCCTGACGGCGGCCCTGGCCCTGGCGGTCAGCCCCGTCAGCGTCGCCGTGAGCCGTGACAACAACCCCGATGCCCTCTTCGTCCTGTTGCTCCTGCTGGCGGTGCTGGCGGGCGTGCGCGCGGCCGAGTCCGGCCGCCTGACGCCGCTGCTCGCGAGCGCCGCCCTGGTGGGGCTGGCCTTCAACACCAAGATGCTGCTGGCTGCCGTGGTGCTCCCCGGCATCGCGTTGGGCGTGCTCCTCACGAGCCGGCACGGGTGGGGGCGGCGCCTGGCCCACCTGGGAGCGGCCGCCGCCACGCTCGTGGCCGTCTCCGGAGCCTGGGTCGCGGCCGTCGCCCTCACCCCGGAGTCCGCGAGGCCCTGGGTGGGCAGCACGGGCGACGACAGCATCCTCGGGCTGGCCCTTGGCTACAACGGCGTGGGCCGGGTGGCCGGCCAGACCGGGGGAACCTCGTTCGGCGGCACGGGCGGCCTGGGCCTGGGCGGCGCGCTGTCGGGAGAGCCCGGGCTCTTCCGGCTGCTCAACGACGCCCTTGCCGATCAGATCGGATGGCTCCTGCCGCTCGCCGTTGCCGGCGGCGTCTCACTCCTCCTGGGGACGCTGCGGGCCCGGCGGCGCTCCGAGGTGGCCTGGATGTGGGCCGTGGGGGGCTGGTTCGTGGTCACCGCCGGCGTCCTCAGCGCGGCCGGCGGGATCGTCCACACCTACTACGCGGCCCTACTCGCCCCGCCGCTGTGCGCCCTGGTGGGAGCGGGCGCGGTGTCTGCGTGGCGCGATGTCCAGCGGGGGGGATCCTGGCCGCTGCTGCCGCTCGCGGGCCTGGCGGTGACGACGATCGTGCAGCTCACGATCCTCGGGCGCACGTCCTACCTGCCGGCGCTGAAGCCCGCGCTGGCGATCCTCGCGCTCGCGGGCGGGGCCGCGCTGGTGGTCGCCGCACGGCGCCCGGGACGCGACCGCGGCGGCCCCCGACTGGCGGCCGCCGGGCTGTGCACGGCCCTGGTCGCCCTGCTCCTCGCGCCCGCGGCATGGTCCCTGAGCACGTCTCGGGGCGCCGTGGACGGGGTCTTCCCGGGCGCCGGGCCGGCCTTCGTGTCGGGCCTGTCGGGCGACGCCCGCGGGGGGCCGTCGGGGGGATCCGGCACCGGCGACGCCGCCTCCGCGCTGGCCTGGGCCGAGCGCAACGATCCCGGCTCGGTCTGGTCGCTCGTCGTCACCAGCGAGCAGGAGGCCGCGCCGCTGGTGATCGCGGGCGGGCGCGTGGCGGCCATGGGCGGCTTCACGGGCCGCGAGACCGTGCTCTCGCCCTCGCTGGTCGCGCGCCTGGTGGCCTCCGGCCAGGCGCGCCACTTCCTGATCGGCGCGACGCGCTCCCTGAGCGGGACGGTCAACCCCACCGTCGCTCTGGTGTCCTCGACCTGTGCCGTGGTGCCGGCCGCGAGCTGGGGCGGCGGCGGGCCCGTGGGGCTCGGTGCTGGCGGTGGTGGCGGCGCCACGCTCTACGACTGTGCAGGGCGGGCGGGAGCGCTCTCTGCAAGTCTGGGCTGATGGCGTCTCGGACCACCCTGCCCAGACGTCTCCTGGGGCGCGACGGCCCCGCGGTCTCCGCCGTCGGCCTCGGCACGATGGCGATGTCGGGTGGCTACTACGGCGAGCGGGACGAGGCGGAGGCGATCGCCACCATCCGGCGCGCGATCGAGATCGGGGTCACGCTCCTGGACACCGCCGACGTCTACGGCGGAGGGCACAACGAGGAACTGGTGGGCCGAGCGCTCCAGGGCCTGCGGGAGCGCGCCTTCCTCGCCACCAAGACAGGACTCGTCGGATCGGGCGCCGACCTGGCGGTGGACGCGCGACCCGAGCGCATCCGGACGGCCATCGAAGACTCGCTGCGGCGCCTCGGCACGGACCACGTGGACCTCTACTACCTGCACCGCGTCGATCCGAGGGTGCCCGTGGAGGAGACGATCGGCGCCATGGCGGACCTGGTGGCCGCCGGGGTGGTGCGCCACCTTGGCCTGTCCGAGGCATCCCCGTCCACCATCCGCCGCGCCCACGCGGTGCACCCCATCGCGGCCGTCCAGTCGGAGTACTCGCTCTGGAACCGCGACCCCGAGGCCGAGGTGCTGCCCGTCCTGCGCGAGCTCGGGATCGCGCTGGTGGCCTTCAGCCCGCTCGGGCGCGGCTTCCTGACCGGAGCGGTCCGGGCCGACACCGAGCTCGGGAAAGACGACCTGCGGAGGGTGCTGCCCCGCTTCCAGGGGGCCAACCTGGCGGGGAACCAGCCCATCGCCGAGCGCGTGGCCGAGGTGGCCGCCCGCAGCGGCGCGAGCCCTGCCCAGGTCGCGCTGGCGTGGCTGCTGAGCCGCGGCCCGGACGTGATCCCCATCCCGGGGACGCGCCGGCGCACGTACCTCGAGGCGAACGCGGCGGCGGCAGCGCTGCGCCTCGCCGACGAGGAGCTCGAGCGCCTCGACGATCCGGCCCTCGCTCCCGTGGGCGATCGCTACCCGCCCTCCCTGATGAAGCTGCTCGATCGAGACTAAAAGCCATCGTTTTCAGAATATTCGCAAGTCTATGTGCCGCAATCCTTGAGCGACGGCGAGGAGGGTCGATTCAGAGGAGCAACAAGGAGGGCAGATGGCAGCGATCGTCCTGGAGGGTCTCGAGCGCGTCCCCGTGCGGTATGAGGGATGGTCCGAGTGGAGGCTCGAGCTCCTCACCCCACTCGCGCCCCCGCCTCTGATCGCGCCGGGAACGGGCTTCTGCGCCATGTGCTGGGGATCGGGGCGCATCCATTTCGAGGCCGCGAACGGCGAGGGTCTCGTCCCCGAGCGATGCCTCACGTGCCGCGGCAGCGGCGTGGTCCGGCTCCCCGGCTGAGCCCCCGGCGCCCGGCGCAGCGCCACCGGGCCAGGCATCATCCTTCGCACGACCACGGCGGAGGAGCTCGGCATGGACACGGCCACGGCGGCGGAGCTGCTCGCGGCGGAGCGCGCCCGCATCGAGGGGCAGCTGATGCGGCTGGGGGCCGAGTTCGCCCCGGGCTCGCCCGAGAGCCTCGCCAACGACAGCGACTACGGCGACGCCGCCTTCGATCTGCAGGAGCGCGAGCGCGACTCCGGCCGCATTGAGGAGCTGCGCGCGGAGCTCGCCAGCGTCGCGCGCGCGGAGCGCCGCCTGGCGGAGGGCACCTACGGCCTGAGCGTCGAGAGCGGCGAGCCGATCTCGGACGCC
>JAXIPH010000287.1:0-3828 GCA_045403035.1 Thermoleophilia bacterium
CTGTCCCGCCCCTCCCGCCGCCGCCGCCGACCCTCGCGCCGCGCGCGGAGGGATCAGCACCTGCTGCCCGTCCTGCAGCATCGCGGCGAGGTTGAGGGCCGAGAGATCGGCCTTCGCCGTGGCCCCTCCCGCCCGGCGGATGGCCTGGATGACCCGCGCGCCGGGCGCGATCGGGTACACCCCCGGGCGACGGACCTCGCCGGCCACGTGGACCAGGGCGCGGGGCGCGGCCGGCGCCGTGACGAGCGCCCCGGCGGTGGACGTCGCCGATGGCGCGGGCTGCCCTCCCCCGCCACCGGCGCCCGGACCGAGGCGCCACGCCACGACGGCGAGCGCGATCGCCGCCGCGACGTACGCCCAGCCCGACCGCCGCAGCCAGGGGAGGAGCCGATCCATGGGGCGGACGCTATGAGGGCGGGGCGCCCCGAGGGCGGCCGGATCGTGCCGGGGGGCGCGCGGGACCGCGCCGGCCGACGTTCCCTCCTCCCCGCACGCTCGCCGTCCCGGCGCGAGCCCCTTATTTCGGCACAACCTCCCTCCGCACAGCCTCCCTCACGACCAGGTTCACCAGTCGATCGGGGACCACGACCTCGCGCACCACGCGCCCGCCGTCGATGGCCGCGACCACCCGCGGCAGCGCCCTGGCCGCGGCCAGCAGCTCCTCGCGGCCGGCGCCCGGGGCGACCTCCAGGCGATCGCGCAGCTTGCCGTTGACCTGGACCACCACGGTCACGGTCTCGCGCTCGAGGAAGGCGGGGTCGGCCTCCGGCCACGGCTGCGTCCAGAGCGCCTCGCCGCCCAGCGCCTCCCACAGCTCGCACGTGATGTGGGGGGCGAACGGGAACAGCACCGACACGGCCGTCTGGGCCGCATGCCGCAACGCGGCCTGCCCGGGGTCTCCGCCGAGCGCGTTCTCCGCCACCCCCTTGGTGGCGAGGTTGACCAGCTCCTGTACGGCGGAGATGGCGGTGTGGAACGAGAAGCGCTCGGAGATGTCGCCCGTCACCTTCGCGACCGTCGCCTCCGCCTTGCGCACCAGCTCCAGCGCCGCAGGGTGGCCCTCCAGCGACGCGCGATCCGGGCGCGCCGCCAGCGGGCCGGGCTCGACCTCGCCCACCAGGGCCCAGAGCCGGTCGAGGAAGCGTCGCAGCCCCACCACGCCGCGGTCGTTCCACTCGGCGTCGTCGGCCGCGGGGCCCATGAACAGGACGTAGAGCCGCAGGGTGTCGGCGCCGAATCGCTCGATGTACTCGTCCGGCGCGACCACGTTGCCCTTGCTCTTGCTCATCTTCGCGCCGTCGCGGTAGATCATCCCCTGGGTGAAGAGCCGGGCGAACGGCTCGCGCGCTGCGATGAGCCCCGCGTCGTGCAGCACCTTGGTGAAGAAGCGCGCGTACAGCAGGTGCAGGACCGCGTGCTCGACCCCGCCGATGTACTGGTCGACCGGCAGCCAGTAGTCGGCCACCTCGCGCTCGAACGGCCCGCTCGACAGGTGGGGCGCGGTGTAGCGCAGGAAGTACCAGGACGAGTCGACGAACGTGTCCATGGTGTCGGTCTCGCGGCGGGCGGGGCCGCCGCAGCGCGGGCACTCGACCTCCACCCAGTCCGTGGCCGCGGCCAGGGGGCTCTGGCCCCGGGGGGCGTAGTCGTCGACTTCGGGCAGCAGCACGGGCAGCTCGTCCTCGGGCACGGGGACCACGCCGTCGGTCTCGCAGTGGATGACCGGGATCGGCACGCCCCAGTAGCGCTGGCGCGAGATGAGCCAGTCGCGCAGGCGGTACCCCACGGTCGCCTCGCCCAGCCCCTGCTCCTCCAGCCGGGCCGCCATGGCCGCCTTCGCCTCGTCCACCTCCATGCCGTCGAGGAACCCGGAGTTGACCAACCGCCCGGGTCCGGCGTACGCCTCCTCCAGAGGCGTGCCGGGGCCGTCGCCCTCGGCCGCGATTACCCGCCGGATCTCCAGGCCGTGGGCCCTCGCGAACGCGAAGTCGCGCTCGTCGTGACCCGGCACCGCCATGATCGCGCCCGTGCCGTAGTCCATCAGCACGTAGTCGGCCACCCACACCGGGATCGGCTCGCCGTTCACCGGGTTGATCACGTGACGGCCCGTGAACACGCCCGTCTTGGGCCGCTCGGTGTCGCCCCGCTCGGCCGCGGTGGAGCGCGCGGCCGCGGCGGCATAGTCGAGCACGGCCCGCTCCTCGGGCCGGTCGTGAACGAGCGCGTGCACCAGCGGGTGCTCTGGGGCAAGGATGAAGAAGGTGGCCCCGAAGAGCGTGTCGGGGCGGGTCGTGAAGACCGGGATCTCGTCGGCCCCGTCGTCGGTGCGGAAGACCACGCGAGCGCCCTCGGAGCGGCCGATCCAGTTGCGCTGCATGGTGAGCACGCGCTCGGGCCAGTCCACCAGCTCGTCCATGTCGTCGAGCAGGCGCTGCGCGTAGTCGGTGATGCGCAGGAACCACTGGGTGAGCTGGCGCAGCTCCACCTCGGTGCCGCACCGCTCGCAGCGGCCGTCGATGACCTGCTCGTTGGCCAGCACCGTCTGGTCCTTCGGGCACCAGTTGACCGCCGCCTCGCGGCGCTCGGCCAGCCCGCGCTCGAGGAAGCGCAGGAAGAGCCACTGGGTCCAGCGGTAGTACGCGGGGTCGCTGGTTGCGATCTCGGTGTGCCAGTCCACCGAAACGCCCAGCCTCCGCAGCTGCTCGCGGATGCGCGCGATGTTGTGCGCGATGACCTGCGCCGGCGGCTCTCCGGTGCGGATCGCGGCGTTCTCCGCCGGCAGGCCGAAGGAGTCGTACCCCATGGGGTGGAAGACAGCGACGCCGTGGCGGCGCCGGAAGTGCGCCACGACGTCACCCATCGTGTAGTTCTTCACGTGACCTATGTGCGCCTCACCCGACGGATACGGAAGCATCTCGAGCACGTACGCCTTCGGGCGCTCGGGCAGCGTCGGGCGCTCGCCGTCGCGCGACATGGGCTCGGCGTGGAACGCGTCCTCACGTTCCCAGACCGCTTGCCACTTGGACTCGACGGGCGCGGGGTCGTACCGTTGCGGCAGGATGCGCCCAGGCGCCGACATCGCGGCGAGTATCGCACACGCCCTGAGGACCCCATGACCACGACCCGCCCGCCCGTGCTGATCCGCGAAGCGGACGTGGGCGAGCACTTCGACGGGATCATCGGGCTCTACCGCGCCCACGGCTGGACCCACGCCGGCGACCCCGACCGGCTGCGCACCGCCATCGAGTGCTCCTCGTTCGCCGTCGTCGCCCTGGAGGAGGAGCGCGTGGTGGGCTTCGCGCGGGCCATGTCCGACGAGGCCTTCGCCGTCTACATCGCGGACATCCTGGTGAGCCCGGACCGTCAGCGGCAGGGAATCGGGCGCACCATGACCGAGGCGATCCTCGAGCACTACCCGATGGACCGCTTCCATCACCAGGTGCTCGTGGCCGAGCGGGGCGCCGAGGGCTTCTACCGGCGCCTCGGCATGGTGCCGGTCACGTCGTACGGCCTCACCGCCTTCATCCGCGCCCGGCGCTGACCCCTCGGCTCCTCAGTGGTGGGCGGACCGCAGGCATGGTCGCGAACAGCGGTGAGGGGGCAGCCGAGGCCGCCCGCGTGGCAGCCCGTGAGCGCGGTGCCCGAGGCTCGTCCGGCACCCACCGAGGAGATGACGCCATGAGGATCAGCGCGCGCAACCAGTTGCCCGGTCGCGTGACCGGCATCACCCAGGGCGAGGCGATCGCGAACGTCGAGGTCGACGTGGCCGGCCACCGGCTGGTGTCGTCCATCACCGTGGAGGCGGTGAAGGATCTCGGGATCTCGGAG
>JAXIPH010000146.1:0-6697 GCA_045403035.1 Thermoleophilia bacterium
GCGCGAATGCTCGCCCCCGGCGATCGCGCCGATCACGCAGAAGGCGTCCGCACCGTGCACGACCGGATCGGGGAGCGGCTCGTCCATCGGCTCGTGCGACAGATCCCGCCCGCACGCGAAGTAGCGCATGAACGGGCGCCGCTCCGCGGACGCCTGGTCGCGGATCGTCCCGCGGAGCGCCGGGTACGCGGACTCGAGCGCGTCGAGCACGCCCCTGATCGTGGGCGTGTCGGGGACCTCGACGCGAACCTCTGGACCGACCCGCGCGAGCGTGCGGAGGTGCGCAGGCAGCGCGATCCGGACGGTGGTCACGCGATCGTCTGCACCTCGACGGACAGCACCGCCGGGAGGTGCTCGGCGATCGGCCGCCACGAGTCGCCCGAGTCCGGCGACGCATAGACCTGGCCGCCCGTCGTCCCGACGTAGATGCCGCACGAATCGAGCGTGTCGACGGCCATCGCGTCGCGGAGGACGTTCACGTAGCAGTCCTCCTGCGGCAGCCCGTTCGTGAGCAGCTCCCACTCGTTGCCGCCGGTGCGGCTGCGGGCCACGCGGAGCCTCCCATCCGGCGGGTAGTGCTCGGAGTCGCTGAGGATCGGTACGACGTAGACGGTCTCGGGCTCGTGCGCGTGCACCGAGATGGGGAAGCCGAAGTCGCTTGGCAGGTTTCCGCTGACCTCGGTCCAGTGGTCGCCGGCGTCGTCGCTGCGGCAGACGTCCCAATGCTTCTGCATGAAGAGCGTGTCGGGGCGGGACGGGTGCATCGCGAGGTTGTGCACGCAGTGACCGACCGCTGCCCCAGGCTCCGCCAGGAACTCCGATCGTAGGCCCGCTGTCGCGAGGTGCCAGGTCTCGCCGCCGTCGTCCGTGCGGAAGGCGCCGGCGGCCGAGATCGCAATGTACATGCGCTGCACGTCGGACGGGTCGAGGATGACCGTGTGGAGGCAGAGCCCGCCCGCGCCAGGCTGCCAGTCGGCGGCGCTCGAGTGCGTGCGGAGCGCCGAGAGCTCCTGCCAGCTCTGTGCCCCGTCGGTCGAGCGGAAGAGCCCGGCGTCCTCGACCCCGGCGAAGACCGTGTCCGGGTCGTCGGGGGACGGCTCGAGGTGCCACACGCGCTTGAAGCTCCACGGATGCGGCGTCCCGTCGTACCACTTGTGCGTCCCCGTCTCACCCTCGTAGGCGAGGTTGTTGCCCAGGGGCTCCCACGTTCGGCCGCCGTCGCTCGAGCGCTGGACGACCTGGCCGTGCCAGTCGGTCCATTGCGAGGCGTAGAGCCGGTCGGGGTCGGCCGGGGAGCCGTTGACGTGCATGATCTCCCAGCCCCCGAAGTGCGGACCCTCGATCCGCCAGTCGCGACGGGCGCCGTCGGACGTCAGGACGAACGCGCCCTTGCGCGTGCCGACGAGCACTCGGACCTTGGACATGGCGACGCTCCCTTTCCGGATCCGGAGGCCTCATTCTGCCGCGCCGTCCCCACGGGTGGAAGGGGTGCCGGGAAGGCGGAGAGCCCGTTCTGTCCCACCAAGAAGCCTGGCGTGGCGGCGCCGCGACGCGGGCCTACATCCGCTCCATCGACATCCCGGGGCCCGTACCCGGCTCGTTGAGCCCCGGGACGTGGCCGGGCGCGACAGCGATCAGCGAGCCGAGCGCGACGAGGCAGACGGCCACCGGAGCGGTGAGGCGCGCGCCGCCCGGGAGCACCTTCTCGGCGAAGATCACGACGGCCACGACCGCCATCCAGGCGACGCTCATCACGCCGACGGCGAAGAGGACCAGCATCAGGCCGAGGCAGCATCCGAGGCACCAGGCACCGTGCTCGAGGCCCATCGCGAACGCCCCGCCCGGCCCCTGCCGCCAGCGGTGCATGACGAAGTGGAGCGGGGTCCGGCAATGCCGCAGGCAGGCCCGCTTGAGCGGGGTGAGCTGGTACGCGCCGGCGGCCGCGACCGCCGCGCCGGCGACGACCGGCCCCTCGCGGTCCCACGCGAGAAAGGAGGGGTGGTGGGCCGCGAGGGCGCGGAAGACCCCGTAAGCCGCGAGACCGTAGGCGGTCCAGGCGGCCAGATACCCGGCCAGGAAGAGCGCCGTGGTGGCCGGGGCGGCGGGGTGGCCGCGCCCCCGCTGCGCCGAGGCCGCTCGCACCGCCAGGACCATCGGCGCCGTCGAGGGCAGCATCATCGCTGCCGTCATGGTCACCCAGACGCCGATGAACCAGCCGAGGCCACCGAGATCGGTGCCCGGGCCCTCGTCCATGCCCCGCATCCGCTCGATCGTCACGATCCAGGTGACGAGCGCGACGGCGAGGAGCGCGGCGACCGTGAGGCTGGGGCTGAGTCGCAGCGGGCGCCCGGCCGCCGCATCCAGCATGGGCGCTCAGCCCTCCACTGAGGAGTACTCGAACGTCGACTCGTAGGCGCAGCGGCCGCTCAGGTCGAACGAGAGCGGCCCCTCGTCCACCCGGAGGCGGTCGGCGTAGTCCTCCCTGCCGGAGCGGTGGTGGCCCGGGATGACGCAGGTGACCGGCACCTGGTCGGCCACCGGCCCGCGGATGCGCACCTCCACCCGCCCGCCGGCGCGGAACCAGCCCCGCCCCGGGCTGTGGTCGATCTCGATCCGCACGGGCCGCCAGCCGAGAAAGCGGCTCTCCTTCCAGGCCCACGGGAAGTGCTCGAGGGGGCTGCCGCCGCGTGCCCCGGTGAGGATCTCGACAAGGCCTGCGCGCTGGTCGTCGTCGCCCCGCTCGTCGACGTAGAGGAAGAACGTCCAGGGCGACCCCGGCTCGTCGTCGTCATAGCGACACGCCATGACCGCACCCAGCCCCGACAGATCGGTGTCGCCCGCATGACCGGACTCCACCGCCCACGAGAGCGCGCCCATGCAGACCCCGTAGGTCGAGCGCCCGCCCGCCTGTCCTCCAATCCGGCGGCAGGGGCAGATCGCCTCGCAGTTGCACGCCTCGAGGTACGTGCCGGAGATCGTCCAGCTGTCACGGTCGGCCATCGGGTCCTCCCATGCGCGAGCTTCCCCCGGAGACCGGCCGTCGATCAAGCCTTCGGCTCGTTGCTCGGCGAAGCGATGGATCTCAGGCCCTCCGCGGATCTCTGTTCGAGACACCGCGACTCCGCTCGCCGAAGTCCGAGAAGACGACTCGTGAGGGATGCCGAGATGAACCTGAGATCCACGCGGATGAGCACGAGGGCGGCAACGGGATGGGTCCTCGCGCTCACGGGGATCGGCTCGTTGATGGCCGCGCTGGACACGCTGGTGGTGTCGACGGCGCTGAGCACGATCCGGCTCGACCTCGGCGCCTCGGTCGAGCAACTGGAATGGACGGTCAACGCCTACAACCTGAGCTTCGCCGTGCTGCTGCTGACGGGAGCGGCGCTCGGCGACCGCTTCGGGCGCCGCAAGCTCTACGCCGCCGGCCTGGGGCTCTTCGCAGCGGCGTCCGCCGCCTGCGCGCTGGCGCCCGACGTGGGCTGGCTGATCGCCGCGCGCGCGGTGCAGGGCGCCGGCGCCGCGCTGTTGACGCCGCTCGCTCTGGCGCTGTTGAGTGCCGCCTTCCCGCCCGAGCGGCGAGGGGCGGCGATCGGGATCTTCAGCGCGATCACCGGGCTGGCCGTCGCATGCGGACCGCTGGTCGGCGGCGCGGTCGTCGAGGGGATCAGCTGGGAGTGGATCTTCTGGCTCAACGTCCCGATCGGGCTGCTCGCGATCCCGCTCGTGCTCACGCGGATGAAGGAGAGCCTCGGGCCCGACACCAACCTCGACATCCCCGGCCTTGCGCTCGTCACGGGCGGCGCGCTGGGAATCGTCTGGGGGCTGGTGCGCGGAAACCAGGCCGGCTGGGCCAGCCCTGAGGTGGTCGGATCACTGGCAGCCGGGGGGCTGCTCGTGGCGGCGTTCGTCGCATGGGAGCTGCGCGCCCGCGAGCCGATGCTGCCGATGCGCTTCTTCCGCTCCCGTGCCTTCTCCGCGGGCAACGCGGCGATCTTCTTCACGTTCGCGTCGCTGTTCGGCGCCGTGTTCTTCTACGCCCAGCTCCTGCAGATCGCGCTCGGCTACGGCCCGCTCGACGCGGGGCTGGCGCTGCTTCCCTGGACCGCCACCTTCATCACCGTCGCCCCGATCGCCGGCGCCCTCGCCGATCGGATCGGCGAACGGCCCCTGATGGTCGGCGGGCTGCTCCTGCAGGCGGCGGGGATGGCCTGGATCGCGCTGATCGCGGAGCCCGGCCTCACCTACTCCGAGCTGCTGGCGCCGTTCATCATCTCCGGGGTCGGCGTCTCGATGGCCATTCCGGCCGCGCAGAACTCGGTGGTCGGCTCGGTGGCGGTGGAGTCGCTCGGCAAGGCCGCCGGCACCAACAGCATGATGCGCGAGCTGGGCGGCGTGTTCGGAATCGCCGTCGTCGTCGCGGTCTTCGCCGCGGCGGGAAGCTATGCCTCCGCCGCCGCGTTCACCGACGGATTCGCCCCCGCGATCGGCGTCGCGGCCGGCCTCTCGCTCGCAGGAGCGATCGTCGGCCTGGCGCTGCCCGGCCGCCGCCAGGCGACCGAGGCCGTCGTCGACCGCGCGATCCCCGATCAGCCACGAGCTCAGGAGGTCATGGAATGAGGCGCGTGATGGTTCGCTACAAGGTCAAGCCCGATCGAACGGCCGAGAACGAGGAGCTCGTCCGCGCGGTCTACGAGGAGCTCCAGCGCACGCAGCCCGCAGGGCTTCGGTACGCGACGTTCCAGCTGGACGACGGCGTGAGCTTCGTCCACCTCGCGTCGATCGAGACCGACGACGGGCGCAACCCAATGTCGGACGTGGAGGCGTTCAAGCGGTTCCAGGAGGGCATCCGCGACCGGTGCGACGACCCCCCGTCCGCGACCGAGCTCCGCGAGATCGGCTCGTTCCGCCTCTTCGGCGATTGAGCGAGCGGTGAAGGCGCAGGGGCCGGGATCGGCGAGATCGCGAGATCATCGTCCCACCGATGGATTCGCGGATCAGCGTGGATCAAAGAGGTATGGACAGAAGGCCGTCTCACCCCAATCCCGTCGTCCACCTCGAGCTGCACACGGGTGATCTGCCCCGTGCCAGCGCGTTCTACTCGCGGCTTCTGCACTGGCTCCCGGAGCGCATCGACGCCGGGTCCCGCTCATACCTCACGCTCGAGCTGGCCGACGACCTCAGCGGCGGCATCGTGGAGTGCGGCACCCGGCGCCCGTGCTGGTTGCCATACGTCGAGGTCGACCGGGTCGACCGGTTCACCGACCGGGCGTGCCGACTCGGGGCGTCCGTGTTGCTGGAGCCTCGTGAGGGCCCTGCGGGTTGGCGCAGTGTCGTCTCCACGCCCGAGGGCGGGGAGATCGCGTTCTGGCAGCCGAAGGGCTTGGCGTGGCCAATGGGCTGCGCTCGCCCGCGACGTGGTCTGATGGCGAGATGAGCTCCGCTCCAACAGCGCGGACCGTGAACGAGCCGGAGTTGCTCGAAGCTGCCCGGCGGGGCGACGAGGACGCCTTCGGCCAGCTGGTGGGCCCCAACCGTGCCGCGCTTCACGCCCATTGCTACCGGATGCTCGGCTCGGTCCCGGATGCCGAGGACGCGCTCCAGGAGGCGCTCCTGCGCGCCTGGCGCGGGCTGCCCCGGTTCGAGGGCCGGAGCTCGTTCCGGTCCTGGCTCTTCACGATCGCGACCAATGCCTGCCTGAAGGCGATCGAGCGGCGGCCCAAGCGGGTGCTTCCGATCGACTACGGCCCGGCGGCCGATCCTCACGACGGCCCCGACAAGGCGCTCGTCGAGTCGGTCTGGGTTGACCCCTACCCGGATGAGAAGCTCGGCCTCGAGGACGGCTTCGCCGCTCCTGCGGCTCGCTACGAGCAACGCGAGAGCGTGGAGCTGGCGTTCATCGCGGCACTCCAGCACCTGCCGGCGCGACAGCGCGCCGTGTTGATCCTTCGTGACGTGCTCGGTTTCTCGGCTCGCGAGGTGGCCGAGGCGCTCCAGACGACGCCGGCCTCGGTGTACAGCGCCCTGCAGCGCGCCCACAAGACCGTGGACCAGCGGCTCCCCGAGTCGAGTCAACAGGCCACGCTGCGCTCGCTCGGCGACGTTGCGCTGCGCCACGTCGTGGACGGCTACGTCGACGCATGGGAGCGCGGCGACGTCGACGCGGTCGTCGCGATGCTGGCCGAGGACGCGACGATGGCGATGCCGCCGATACCGACCTGGTACGCCGGGCGCGAGGCGGTGGCCGCCTTCCTCAGGGGCTGGCCGCTCGCGGGCGGCCAGCGCTGGCGCCTCGTTCCCGTCCGCGCGAACGGGCAGCTGGCATTCGGTCACTACATCTGGGACCCAGGGAGGGAGAGCTTCACGCCGCACGGCGTCAACGTGCTCACCCTTCACGGCGTGCGGATCGGCGAGATCACCGCCTTCCTCGACCCCGGAGCCTTCGGGCGCTTCGGCCTGCCCGGCCGGCCGGATGGAGCCGAACCCCCTGACCAGTGAGGAGCGAGCATCATGAGCACCGCCACCGGTGACGGAACCCCCGCCGATCCCTGGATCCTCGCGACGCCGAGCGGCCAATCCGAGTTCCAGGCCTACCGCGACGAGACGCTCGACCCGCCGGCTCTGGTGGTTCAGGTCGGAAAGACCGAGCTGCGCTACCAACTGCGCTGCATCGCCGACCTGCGGGAGATGCTGGTCGCAC
>JAXIPH010000080.1:0-5648 GCA_045403035.1 Thermoleophilia bacterium
CGCGATCCTGGAGCGGCCATAGGGTCGCGAGCACGGCAAGCATCAGGGGAGGCGTCATGGCTGAGCTCGAGATAAGGAACCCCGACCAGGCGGATGAGACCCGCCCCTTCGTGGACAAGGGCCGGGTCCAGATCGTGAAGCTGGCCTGCGTAACAGTCGGGCGCGGGACGTTCGAGCCGGGCTGGCGCTGGTCGGAGCACGTCAAGCCGATCGCCGGCACCGAGAGCTGTCAGTCGGCGCACATGGGCTACTGCATCTCGGGTCGCATGGTCGTCCGGATGGACGACGGGACCGAGAAGGAGATCGGCCCGGGCGACGTCATCGTCATCCCCCCGGGCCATGACGCCTGGGTCGTGGGCGATGAGCCCTGCGTCCAGGTCGACTTCACCGGCATGGAGACCTACGCCAAGAAGGCCTAGCGCAAGCGTCACCACCCCTTCCTCTCACGGCGCGGGTGCGCTCAGCCGGCGGCGGCTCCGGCCGCGAGCTCGGGGGTGAGCGCCCCCGGTGGAGGCTCGTGGACGCCGGGCACGAGGTGCTGCCTGGCCCGGTCGGCGCGGCGCGAGGGGCGCAGCAGCAGGTTGAAGTCGCCGAACTCGTGCCAGCGGTGCCCCAGCGCGTGGGCGGCGGCGTAGCTCCGATCGAGCGCGCCCGGGCCCGCGACGGCCTCCAGCAGGAGCAGGTGGGAGGCCTCCGGCTCGTGCCAGCCGGTGAGGATGCCGTCGACCGTGCTCACCCCGCGGGCCGGCGACACCACCAGGTCGGTCCACCCGCGCCCCGGCCGCGCGCGCCCCGACCGGGCGTCGGTCTCGAGCGCCCGCACGACCGTGGTGCCCACGGCGATCACCCGTCCTCCGCGGGCGCGGACGGCGTTGACGCGCCGGGCCGTCGCCGCCGGTACCCAGTAGCGCTCGGGGGAGGGGGGCTCGCCGGCCTCGGGCGAGGAGACCCCGGCGTGGAGGACGATGGGCGCCAGCCCGACGCCCGCCGCGACCAGCTCGGCCACCAGGCGGTGGGTGAAGCCGCGCCCGGCACTCGGCATCTCGGCGCTGCCCGGCATCGCCGCGAAGATCGTCTGGTAGTCGTCGATGGGCCAGCGCTCGGCCGCACATCCGTACCGGATCGGCCGGCCGTGGCCGGCGAGGTGGCGGTGGACGCCGCCCGGGAGGTCGAGACGGGCGCGCCACAGGCGCACGCCGCCGCCGGGCCGGCGGGCCGCGGCCGCCCGCAGCTCCAGGGCGCCGCCCCCGGGGAGCGGCAGGCGGCGCTCGGCCGGCTCGACGCCGAACGGCACGCTGCCCATCCGGCACCGCCGCCGCAGCTCCACCAGCCAGTCGCCGTCCGGGAGGGGTGTGGAGAGGTGCACGAGCAGCCCGCCGGGCGCCTCGAGCGCGGCGGGAAGGGTGGCCGACAGGTTCACCACCAGCAGGTCTCCCGCGCACAGGTGGCGCGTCAGCCCGCGCATGGTGTCATCGCGCAAGCCGGCGGCGGCGTCGGCCACCAGCAGCCGCGCCGCGTCCCGCGGCAGGCCGCGCCGCTCGATGGGCGGGGAGTCCCCTTGAACCCCGGCGTCGGATCGCCTCCTGGGGGGTCTCGCCGCGGCGGCGCCCCTGGCGCCCGTGGATCCAGAGCCGCTCTCAACCGACGCCGGGTCGGGGACCGGCGTCACGACGCGACGGCCTCGGCGGCGAGCTCGTAGCGGCCGCTGGGCGCCCCGTCCTCCAGCAGCCGCACCAGCGCCGGCACCCGCTCGCCGGGCAGCGGCCGGTCGCCGATGTCCTCGTCCGGGAAGGCCTCCTGGTGCATCCGGGTGCGCATGTCGCCGGGGTCGACCACGAGGACCGACAGCTCCGGGTGCTCCATGCCGAGAACGCCGAAGATCAGCTCCAGCGCGGCCTTCGAGGCGCCGTAGCCTCCCCAGCCCGCGTAGTGCTCGCGCCCGGCGTCGGACGTGACGGCCACGACCCTCGCCCCGGGGCGCAGGGCGGGCAGCAGGTCCTGCACGAGCGCGAGCGGGGCGATGGCGTTCACCTCGATCACCCGCCGCAGCTCCTCCAGCGGGTAGCCGTCGAGCGACGGCCGCGGGCTCGGGCCCAGCGTGCTCGCGTTCAGGACCAGAACGTCGAGCCCCCCGATGCCGGCGGACGCCCAGCGCAGCTCGTCGCGGTGCCAGGGCTCGACCACGTCGCCCGCGCGCGCCACCAGCGTTCCGCCCCGGTCGATCTCGCGTCGTGCGGCGTCCAGTTCGCCCGCCCCCCGGGCGTCGATCACCAGACCCCAGCCCCGCTCGGCCAGTGAGGCCGCCAATGCGCGGCCGAGGCCGCGCGAGGCCCCGGTGATGAGTGCGTTCGGCATCGTCCACCTCCGTCGAGTCGTCTCCCACGACGGTAGGCCGGCCCCCGCGGCCCCACATCGGGCGGCGGTCCCATCTTCGGATGGGACCGGGTCCCAGTCCCCTGAGCGGCTAATTACGCGGCAGTTCCCGGCTCTGTCGGCCCCCGGCCGCCCGGAGTCTCATCGCGATACAGCGTCCTCGACCCCCGCAATAGTCCCGATATTGCGGGGGATCTGCGTCCTTGTCTCGCGGGAGATTCGCTCGGGAACTGCATACGAACTAGCGACTCAGGGCACTCGGCCGGCGTCCTCGGCGATCAGCCCCGCCCGGGCGGCCACCAGCGCCGCCTGGGTTCGCCCGGTCACGCCGAGCTTTCGCAGCACGCTCCCCACGTGGTGCTTGGTGGTCTTCTCGGAGATCACCAGGCGCCGCGAGATCTGGCGGTTGGTGAGACCGGCGCCCACCAGGGCCAGCACCTCCCGTTCCCGCGGCGTCAGGGAGTCGAGCGGCGACGGCGCTCCGGCGGCCGCGGAGATCACCGCCTGGGCCACCTTGGGGTCGAGCACGGCCTCGCCGCGCGCGACCGACAGGATGGCGGCCACCAGCTCGGACGGGCCGGCCTCCTTCATCAGGTAGCCCCGCGCGCCGGCGCGCAGGGCGCCGATGACGCGCTCCTCCGATCCGAAGCTGGTCAGAACGAGCACGGCCACGCCGGGATCCACCGCGCGCAGCTGCGCGATGGCGGCGACCCCGTCGATCCCCGGCAGCTCGAGGTCCATCAGCACGACGTCCGGCCGGGCGCCGGGGACGGCCTCCACGGCGCCCTCCCCGTCGGCGGCCTCGCCGGCGTGCTCGAGCTCGGGGTAGGCGTCGATGAACGCGCGCAGCCCCTCGCGCACGGCAGGGTGGTCGTCGACCACGAACACCCGCACGGGGTCAGTCACCGGACACCCGCAGCAGCACGCGCGCCCCCCGTCCGGGGGACGACTCCACGCGAAGCTCGGCGCCGAGGGCCGCCGCCCGCTGGCGCATGGCGTTCAGGCCCATCCGCCGCGCGCGGGCGCGGGCGTCCTCGGGGTCGAACCCCACGCCGTCGTCGGCGACCTCGGCGGTGAGCCCGCCCCCTGCGGCGCGCATGGTCAGCCGAACGCGCCGGGCGTGCCCGTGGCGCACGGCGTTCACCAGGGCCTCCTGCAGGATCAGGAACACCTCGCGATCGCGAGCCGGCGAGGGCTCGGGCTCGTCGGCCAGGTCCACCTCGACGTCGGCCTCGCCGAGCCGGTCGAGCACGGCCGCCAGGCCCCGCAGCGCCCGCGACAGGCCCTCGTCGTCGATCGCGGGGGGGCGCAGGCCCTCCACCACGGCACCGAGCTCCGCCCGGGCCTCGCGCGCGATGTCGGCGATGCTGGCCAGGTGCCCGTCGGCCCGCTCGGGGGCGCCCGACAGGTCCCGCCGGGCGGCCTCGGCGCGCAGGCCGATCGAGAACAGCGACTGCGAGAGGGCGTCGTGCAGGTCGCGCGCGATGCGGGCGCGCTCGGCGGAGAGCACCAGCAGGCGCCCGTCCTCGGTCTGGCGCAGGGCGCCCACCAGCGGCGCCACGTGCTCGGTCAGCCGCGTCAGGGCGACCTCGTCGGCCTCGTCGAAGGCACACTCGGCCGATTCGTTGGCGACGTAGACGGCGCCGACCAGCGTGCCCCGGCTGCGGATGGGCGCGCCCAGCAGGGCGGTCATCGGCGGGTGCGCGCGCGGCCACCACCCGCTGGCCCGCCGGTCGCCACGGATGTTGCCCGTTCTCAGGGGAGCGCCCTCCGACAGCACGGCCCCGAGCAGGCCGTGGAGGCGCGGCAGCGGACCGATGGCGTCGACCTCGGCGTCGGTCAGTCCCGCGGACACGAAGTGCGAGAACTCCCCCGGGTCGGGTCCGGGCAGCCCCACTGCGCCGTAGCGGGCCCCGGTCAGCTCGCGCGCGCCCTCGGCGATGAGCGCGAGCGACGGCTCCATCGAGAACACCCTCGCCGCGGCGAGGACGGTCCGCGCGACCGGGTCGAGTTCCTCCACCGGTCCACGGTACCGTCCGCGCCGCGTCCTGGGTCAGAGCGAGCGCTGGTAGGTCGCGAACGCCCG
This sequence comes from Thermoleophilia bacterium, assembly GCA_045403035.1. Taxonomy (GTDB): domain Bacteria; phylum Actinomycetota; class Thermoleophilia; order Miltoncostaeales; family Miltoncostaeaceae; genus CAVXDY01. The sequence goes on from JAXIPH010000080.1 coordinate 4,460, forward strand.
CGTGGCGAAGGCGGCGCAGGCGACCGCGAAGGCCGCGAGCAGGCCGACGCGGCTGCCCACGAGGCCCCAGTCGATCGTCTCCATGGCGGCCGAGCGCCCGGCCTCCACGGCCCAGTTCACCGGGTTGAACATCGCGACCGTGTCGATCCAGCCGGGCACGAGGCTCTCGGGCAGCAGCGCCGTCGACAGGAACGTGAGCGGCAGCAGCACGAGGCTCACCGCCCCGATCAGCGTCTCGCGCTGGGGCGCCAGCACCGCGATGCCGTTCGACAGGGACGCGAACGCTGCGCCCAGCAGCGCCGCCACCAGGACCATGATCAGGATGCCCCCGACCCCGTTGACGTAGTCGGCCCCGAGCGCCAGGGCGAGCAGGACGATCAGCGTGGTCTGGATGACGATGGTGACCACCGCGTACACCACGCTGCCGGCGTTCAGCGCACCGCGCCAGACCGGCGAGACGAGCAGTCGGTCCATCACGCCGCGGTCGATGTCCTCGATCAGCGCCATGCCGGTCCACCCCGCCGACGAGATCGCGAGCATCGCGACCACGCCGGGCGTGAGGAAGTCGATGTAGGACCCGCCGGCGAAGCCCGGAATGTCCGTCACGGCCGTGAACAGGGCCCCGAAGAGCAGCAGCCAGATGACCGGCTGGGTCAAGGCGATGCCGAGGTAGGCGGGCTGCCGGACGAGCGTCGCCCGAATGTGGCGCAGCCCCACCTGCCAGGTCTGTCGCAGCGGTGTCATGCCATCGCCTCCTCGTGCTTGGGGTTCTGGTGGTGGAATGCCCGGCCGGCGTGGTGCAGGTAGACGTCGTCGAGCGACGGGCGGGCGAGGGTGACCGACGCGGCCCTCACGCCGTGCGCCTCGAGCGCGGCGAGCACGGCCGGGATCGCGGCGCCGCCGTCGTGGGTGCGCGCGCGCAGGGTCCCGCTCTCGAGCCTCACCTCGGCGACCTCGCTCACCCGCTCGAGCGCCGCGGCCGCGCCGCCGTCCCCGGGGTCGGCGAGCTCGACCAGGACCGTGTCGCCCTCGAGCGCGCTCTTGAGCTCGTCCGGGGTGCCCTCGACCACGACCCGGCCGCGGTCGACGATCGCCAGTCGGGAGGCGAGCCGGTCGGCCTCCTCCCGGTAGTGGGTGGTTAGCAGGATCGTCATCAGGTCCTCCGCGGCGAGCCGCTCGATGTCGTTCC
>JAXIPH010000347.1:0-16637 GCA_045403035.1 Thermoleophilia bacterium
CCGCCTCGGCCGCGCGGCGGGCCACCGTGAGCATGGTGCCCTCCACCGGGCGTCGCACGGCGGCGTAGGCCGCATCCGACGCCCCTCGCAGCGCGCGCGCCACGGTGGGCCCGTCCACGGGCGCGTCCTCGGCGCCCAGCACCTCGGCGGCTCCACGCACGAGCTGGGACAGGATCATGCCGCTGTTGCCCCGGGCGCCCACCAGCGCCGCGCGCGCGAGCGCCGCGCAGCGCTGCGCCCGCGGGAGCCCGGCCGTGGCCGCGGCCGCTCGCTCCACGGCGACGGCGGTCGCGAGCATGTTGGCCCCGGTGTCCCCGTCAGCGACCGGGAAGACGTTCAGGTCATCCACCTCGGCGGCACGCGCCTCCAGCGCGGCCCGGGCGGCGCCGATGGCGCGGCCCACGCGCTCGTCGGAGGCCGTGACGGGCCCGGTCATCGCGGTCACCCTACGCTCAGAAGAGGGGGAGCTGGCCACCCGTGCCCAATCCCGACACCCCCACGCCCATCAGCCGGAGGCTGCCGTCCCGCTCGGAGAGCGCCCTCCGCAACAGGGCGCGGGCGGTGTCCCAGATCACGGCCGCGTCGTCGGTCGCGACCGGCACCGTCTGTCCGCGGGTGATGGTCCGGAAGTCGGCGTAGCGCAGCTTGACCGTGACCGTGCGGGCCGCCCGGCCGCGCCGGCGCAGGGTGAGGGCCACATCGTCGGCCATCGCCCGCCCGATCGACTCCAGCTCGCCGGGATCGGAGACGTCGCGATCGAAGGTCCGCTCGTTGGAGATGGAGATGCGCTCGGCGGGGACCGCCGCGACCGGGCGCGGGTCGATCCCGCGGGCGCGGCGGCGCAGGTCCTGACCCACCCGCCCCGGCGCCACGGCGCGCAGCCCGTCGTCGTCGAGGGCGGCGAGGTCTCCCACCGTCGCGAGGCCGGCCGCCGCGAGGCGCTGCTCGGTTCGCGGGCCGATCCCCGGAAGCGTCCGCAGGGGAAGCGGCGCAAGGAAGGCGGCCTCCTCGCCGGGCGGCACCACGGTGACGCCGCCGGGCTTGTGGCGGTCGGAGGCCACCTTGGCCACCACCTTGCAGGTGGCGACGCCCAGCGAGCACGACAGCCGAACGCGCTCGGCCACCGCCCGCCGCACGGCGTCGGCGGCCTCGGACGCGCCCTCGTCGGGCAGCTCCAGGTAGCCCTCGTCCAGGCCGAGCACCTCGACGGCCGGCGACATCGCGCGCACCAGCTCCCAGACGCGCACGGACCACTCGCGGTAGTGAGCGATGTCCGGACGCACGAAGACCACCTCGGGACAGCGTCGCAGGGCCTCGGCGCAGCTCATCGCCGAGCGGATCCCGAACGCCCGGGCGGCGTAGCTGGCCGTCGCCACGACCCCGCGCCCATGGGGATCGCCGCCCACGACCATCGGCCGCCCGCGCAGCTCCGGACGGCGGTGGATCTCCACGGCGGCGAAGAACGCGTCGATGTCGAGGTGGGCGATCACCAGGTGCCCGCAGGCACCCCGAGACTAGTCGTCCTGCCCGGACGGTCACAATCCGCCGATGCACCTGGACGCCGAGGGGCTCTGGCTCTCACCGACCGATCTGGGGGTCCACCTCGAATGCCGCCACGCGACGACCCTCGCGGCCGCGGTTGTCCGCGGAGACGGGAGGGCGGGAGTGCCCGGGGGCGAGTACGCGCGCCTGATCGCCCGCAAGGGGCGCATGCACGAGCGGTCCCACCTCGAGGCGCTCGGAGACGAGGGGCGCGCGGTGGTGCTGATCGACGTCGACGGCGGCGGGCTCGAGGATGCCGCGACGCTGACCGACCTCGCCATGCGCGAGGGCGCGGAGGTCATCTACCAGGGGGCCTTCGCGGACGCCGGCTGGCGGGGTCGGGCCGACTTCCTCGAACGCGTGGCGCGCCCCACGGACCTCGGCGGCTGGGGCTACGAGGCCGTGGACACCAAGCTCAGCCGCGCCCAGGCGCTGCCGCATCACGTGCTGCAGCTGTCGGTCTACAGCCAGGCGATCGAGCGGACCCAGGGCCTCGCACCCGAGTGGATGCACCTGGAGCTGGGGTCGGGGCGCCGCGAGACGATCCGGGTCGCCGGCGTGGCGGCCTACGTGCGACGGGCACAGGCGGCCCTGAGGCGGGCGGTGGAGGATCGGGCCGCGACGGAGCCGTACCCGTGTCCCCATTGCACGATCTGCGGGTTCGAGCGGCAGTGCGCCGATCGCTGGCGCTCGGAGGATCACCTCTCGGCGGTTGCGGGGATCGGACGGGGCCATGTCGATCGGCTGCACGCGGCGGGTGTCGGGACGCTGGAAGCGCTGGGCCGGCTGGCGGCCGACGTCACGGTCGCCGGGCTTCGGCGCGAGACCCTCGACGGGCTCCGCCACCAGGCCCGGCTCCAGGTGCGGAGCCGGGAGGACGGGACGCTCGCGTGGGAGCCGAGGGCGGTCGAGACGGGACGCGGGCTCGAGCGGCTGCCCGCCCCGAGCGACGGGGACGTGTTCCTCGATCTGGAGGGTGACCCCTTCTGGGAGCCGGAGCGGGAGCTGACCTTCCTCTTCGGAATCGTCTTCGAGGACGGAGGTGGTTGGCGCTACCACGCGTTCTGGGGCCACGACCCGGCGGAGGAGCGCGATGCCCTCGCGGGCCTGATCGACGCGCTCACCGCGCGGCTCGCGGAGGATCCCGGGATGCACGTCTACCACTACAGCCCCGCCGAGCCCTCGGCCCTTCCGCGGATGGCCGCGACCCACGGCGTGCGCGAGGACGAGGTCGACGATCTCCTGCGCCGAGAGGTCTTCGTCGACCTCTACGCGGTCGTCCGCCAGGGCTTCGTGGTGGGCGACGACAGCTACGGCCTGAAGGTCACCGAGCGCCTGGCCGGCTTCGCCCGCTCGGCGGCCCTGGGGTCCGGCGCCGACGCGGTGCTGGCCTACGAGCGCTGGCGGGAGGGCGGCGACCCGGCCGAGCTCGAGGCGATCGCCGCCTACAACGAGGAGGACTGCCGGGCCACGCTCGCGCTGCGCGACTGGCTGGTCGCGCGTCGCCCCGAGGGGCTCGAGTGGTGGACGCCCTCCGGACCCACGTCCCTGACGGAGGAGGCCTCCGCTCGGCGTGTCCAGCGGCAGGCGCTGCGCGCGCAGCTCACGGCGGGGCAGGAGGCCGGGTCCCCGCGCTGGCTGGCCGGAGAGCTGCTCGAGTACCACCACCGGGAGGCACGGCCACAGTGGTGGCAGTGGTACGACCGCATCGGCATGGACGATGAGGAGCTGATCGAGGACGCCGAGGCCGTCGGCGGGATCGAGCCGTCGGGCTCGCCACCGGTGAGGGTCAAGAGCAGCCTGCTCTACGAGATGCGCTTCCCGACGCAGGAGCACAAGCTCAAGCCGGGCAAGAGGTCGTGCGATCCTGCGACGGGAAAGCCCCTCACGGTCACGGAGATCGACACCCTGACCGGGACGCTCACCCTCAGCCGGGCGGAGAAACGCCACTCCGAGCCGCTTCCCGGGGCCCTCATCCCTGGGAAGCCCATCCCCACGACGACCCAGGAGGACGCCCTCGCCCGCCTGGCCGAGTCGGTGCGCGACGGGACCCGGCGCTACGCGGCCCTCGAGGGGATCGTCGCCCGCGCACGACCCCGTGTCCGCGGCATCCCGGAGGGCGCGCGCCTGCAGACGTCGGATGTCGAGCGGCTGCTGCACCTCGCGCGCGACCTCGACCGGAGCCACCTGGTGGTACAGGGGCCGCCGGGCACCGGGAAGACCTGGCTCGGCGGACGAATCGTGGCGGACCTCGTCGACCGGGGGCATCGCGTCGGGCTGATGGCGTTCAGCCACAAGGCGATCAACAACCTGCTCGGCGAGGTGCTCGCGGCGGCCGACGTCGGCGGGGTCGACCTGCGCGTGGCGCGGAAGATCTCCGAGTCGGACGACAGCCCCTTCGAGGGTGACCCGCGGGTCGAGAACCTGACCGGCCACGACGCCTGCCGGGATGGCGAGCATCAGGTCGTGGCCGGCACGTCCTGGCTCTACGCGCCCGAGGCCTGGGACGGGGCGCTCGATTACCTCGTCGTCGACGAGGCCGGGCAACTCTCGCTGGCCGACACCCTGGCCGGGGGCACCGCGGCGCGGAACCTCATCCTCCTCGGCGACCCGCTCCAGCTTCCCCAGGTGTCGCAGGCGGTCCATCCGCCCGGTACATCCGCGTCGGTGCTCGAGCACCTGCTCGATGGGCACACGACCGTGCCGGAGGATCGCGGGATCTTCCTCACCCTCACGCGGCGGCTGCACCCGGCGGTGTGCGGCTTCATCTCGCGCGAGATCTACGAGGGACGCCTCGAGCCGCACCCCGAGTGCTCGCGGCGGACCACCGGAGCCGGCGTCGGCATCCGCTTCCTGCCCGTGGTCCATTCCGGCAGGAGCTCGCGCTCTCCGGAGGAGGCCGGGGTGGTCGCCGCCGAGGTCGAGCGCCTGCGCGCGCTCGGCACCGGGCCTCATGAGATCATGGTCGTCGCGCCCTACAACGCCCAGGTAAGGGAGCTCCGGGAGGTCCTCCCCGCAGCCGTGCGGGTGGGGACCGTGGACAGGTTCCAGGGCCAGGAGGCCCCCGTCGTCCTCTTCTCGATGGCGACCTCGAGCGGGGAGGACCTGCCACGGGGCGTGGGCTTCACCTTCAGCCGCAACCGGCTGAACGTCGCGGTGAGCCGCGCCCAGTGCCTCGCCTATCTCGTCTGTAGCCCGGCGCTCCTCGAGTCGCGTGCGAGGGATGTCGAGGAGATGCGGCTCATCAGCACCCTCTGCGCGTTGGTCGAGGAGGCCGAGCTACAGACGCGGGCGGCCGCCTGAGGTCTCAGGCGGCGGACTCGTCGACCTCCACGATCGCCGCCACGACGAGGTTGTGCTGCTGGGGCGTGAGCCGTGAGAGCCGGCGGCGAACGACGTGCAGGGCCAGGGCGCACCCACCCCCCGCGACGAGCACGTCCCGTACCGCGCTGCGCACGCGCGGCGCCTCGCTGGCGGCCACGTCGCGGGCCCAGACGTCGATGGCGATCCCGGTGTTCACGACGCGCAGGGTATGGCCGGCCCGAGGGTCCCGTCGCCCCCCGGGAGGACGGTCGCCATCCCTCAAAAGGGGGGTACCGGGGGCGCTCGGGGGATCAGCTCTCGGATGACCTCACGGTGCCCCAGATCACGACCGCGCCACCAAGGCTCAGGCGCCGCACGCGCACCGCGTCGAGCCCGGCCTGCCGGTGGAGGTCGAGCAGCGCCGGGAGCGGGTGGCGTCGGTAGAAGTCGGGGATGCTGTGGTGCAGGAAGCGCCCGGCGCGCCACCAGGGCCGCCCGCCCATCGCCAGGCCGGCCGCCGGCAGCAGCGCCCCCGTGTAGAGGCGCCAGGCGGCTCGGGCCGGTGGCAGGGGAGGTACGCCGAACTCCAGGCTGGCGAGGACCCCACCGGGCCGCACCACCCGGACCAGCTCCCGCAGCGTGGCGCCCGGATCGGTCACGTAGCGCAGCAGGTAGCTCACCGTGAGCCCGTCGAAGCCCGCGTCCGCGAAGGGCAGCCGCTCGGCCTCGCCCTCGACGAGCGTCACGCGCTGCGACAGGCCCAGCTCGTCGAGGCGTGCGACCGCCGCGGCCAGCATGGGCGGGCTCTGGTCGACGCCGGTCACGCGGCAGCGGTGCTGGAGCACCAGCTCGGCGGCGACGGCGCCGGTGCCGGTGGCGACGTCGAGCACGTGGTCCTCGGGCCCCACCGGCAGGCGCCGCGCGAGGAACCGGTGCCAGCGGGGCTCCTGGCCCAGGCTGAGCAGGGCCGCGCGGCGCGAGTAGGCGGGTCCGGCGAGCCCGGCGAAGAGGTCCAGCGCCTCCGGCACCCTCGCCGGGGCGCCGTCCTCGGCGCTCAGTAGAGCGCCTGCGCCAGCCGGCGGCGGAACCGAACCGCGAGTGGGTGATGCTCGCCGAGCTGGGCGAACACGCCGAGCATCGTGGCCCGGAGGTCCTCGCGCAGCTGAGGGTCGGCCACGGCGACGGCGTCGACGAGGTGGCCGAGCGCGAGCTCCAGCTGCCCGCGATCGAGGGCGGCGATGCCGGCGGCGACGTCCGGCTGGTCCACGCCGGCCAGGCGCGCCCGCGCCAGCAGCGCGGCGGCGCGCTGATCGTAGGCGACCGGCTGCAGGAGCTCCGTCAGCTCCTCGGGCCTCCCCTCCTCCAACAGGAGGCGCCCGAGGGCCACCCGCGCGACCACGTGAGCGGGCTCGGCGGCGATCGCCGCGCGCAGCGACTCCTCGTCGCCGGCCGCCACCAGCCGGTCGGCCTCGGAGGGGACGAGCCGGTCGAGGAACGCGTCGATGGCGGGTGGGGGCTGCAGCCCCACGAACTCGGCCACCGCCTCGCCGTCGCGGTAGCCCTTCACGAGGGGGATGCTCATCACCCGGTTGGCCTGAGCCAGGCCCGGGTTGGAGTCGATGTCGACCTTCGCCAGCACCACGGCGCCGGCGCGGCGATCGATCGCCGCCTCGAGAGCCGGCGTGAGCTGGCGGCACGGGCCGCACCAGGCCGCCCAGAAGTCCACGACCACGGGCACCTCGCGCGACCGCTCGATCACCTCGAGATCGAACGTGGCCTCGGTCACATCCACGCGTCATCCTCCAATTCGCCGTCGTCGTCGATCAACGGTAGCGAGCCGCCCCGGAGGATGCCGGATCGCTCAGGCGGCCTCGAGCTCGCTCGGGGCCGGCGGGCGGCAGCGCGAGCAGGGCCGCCAGTGCGCGGCCAGGTAACGCCACGGCCCGTGCACCAGGTGGCGCACGCCGGGGTCGCCGCGGTGCGGCGCCTCCGGGCAGTCGGGCCGGTGGTAGCGGCCCCAGCCGCCCGCGCTCAGATGGGCCACGCAGCCGGTTTCGGCCGTGACCCGCGAAATCGTCGTCATGTCCCCTCCCCGGGGATCGCGCGGCCCCGCCGCGCGGTGTTCATCGTCCGTCCTCACCGACGATAGCGCGCCTCGGGTGAGCGTCGGGGCCGCCGGCGCTTCGTTACGCTGGGAAACATGGCCGAGCAGTACATCTTCACGATGTACCGCCTGCGGAAGGTGCATCCTCCCGACAAGGTGGTGCTGGACAACGTGTCGTTGTCGTTCCTGCCGGGGGCGAAGATCGGGGTCCTCGGCGCGAACGGGGCGGGCAAGTCGTCGCTCCTGCGCGTGATGGCCGGGCTCGACCGCGAGACCTCCGGACACGCCGAGCTGGCCCCGGGGGCCACCGTGGGCATGCTGCCCCAGGAGCCCGATCTCGACCCCTCCCTCGACGTGCGCGGGAACATCGAGCTGGGGGTCGCCGATACCGCCGGCCTGCTGCGCCGGTTCGAGGAGATCGGGGCACGGCTGGGCGAGGTCGATCCGGACGAGATGGAGGCGCTGCTCGCCGACTACCAGGACGTGCAGGACGAGATCGAGCGCCGCAACGCCTGGGACCTGGACCGCACGCTCGAGGTGGCCATGGACGCGCTCCGCGTGCCGCCGGGCGACCAGGACGTGACCACCCTCTCCGGAGGCGAGCGCCGGCGTGTGGCCCTGTGCCGGCTGCTGCTCTCGGCGCCCGACCTGCTGCTGCTGGACGAGCCCACAAACCACCTCGACGCCGAGTCGGTGGCCTGGCTGGAGCGGCACCTGGAGGAGTACGCCGGCACCGTCGTCGCCGTCACCCACGACCGCTACTTCCTCGACAACGTCGCCGGCTGGATCCTCGAGCTCGACCGCGGCCGCGGCATCCCGTGGAAGGGCAACTACTCCTCCTGGCTCGAGCAGAAGCGCACGCGGCTGGAGCAGGAGGAGAAGGGCGAGTCGGCGCGCCAGAAGGCCCTCAGCCGCGAGCTGGAATGGGTGCGCAGCTCGCCCCGGGCGCGGCAGGCCAAGAGCAAGGCGCGCCTCACCAGCTACGAGCGCCTCCTGGCGGAGGAGGGCGAGCGCCGCGCCGGGACCGTGGAGATCCGCATCCCCGCGGCACCGCGCCTGGGCGACCTGGTGCTGGAGGCCGACGGCGTCACCAAGGGCTACGGCGACCGGCTCCTGATGGAGGACCTGTCGTTCACCCTCCCCCCCGGCGGCATCGTGGGCGTGATCGGGGCCAACGGCGCGGGCAAGACCACCCTCTTCCGCATGATCGCCGGCGAGGAGACCCCGGACGGCGGCAGGCTGCGGATGGGCGAGACCGTGCAGCTCGCCTACGTGGACCAGTCGCGCGAGGCCCTCGACCCCTCCCGCACGGTCTGGCAGGAGATCTCGGGCGGCCAGGACCTGATCCAGCTCGGCGGGCGCGAGGAGGTGAGCTCGCGCGCCTACGTGGGCTCGTTCAACTTCCGCGGCACCGACCAGCAGAAGCCCGTGGGCCAGCTCTCGGGAGGCGAGCGCAACCGGGTCCACCTGGCCAAGCTGCTCGCCGGCGGCGGCAACCTGATCCTGCTCGACGAGCCCACCAACGACCTGGACGTCGACACGCTGCGGGCCCTGGAGGAGGCGCTGGTCGCCTGGTCGGGCTGCGCGATGATCACCTCGCACGACCGCTGGTTCCTCGACCGCATCGCCACCCACATCCTCTCCTTCGAGGGGGACAGCCAGGTGACGTGGTTCGAGGGCAACTACCAGGAGTACGTGGACCACCGGCGGCGCACGCTGGGCGAGGAGGCCGACCGGCCCAAGCGGATCGCCTATCGCCGGCTGACGACGCCCGGCTAGCCTCGCGGGGCGATACCCTTCGAGGTCGGAAACACGATCTGCACGAGGAGCCACCAGTGACCCCGATCCCGGACCCCTTCTCCGCCCGTGACACGCTCGAGGCGGGAGGGCGCAGCCATGTGATCTACCGGCTGGACGCGGTCCGCCCGGGCCTGGACCGGACGCCGTACACCATCAAGGTGCTGCTGGAGAGCCTGCTGCGCAACTGCGGACGCGGCTTCGTGAGCGAGGAGCAGGTGCGCGACCTCGCCGCATGGGTGCCGCGCTCGGGGTCGGCCGCCGAGATGCCCTTCCTTCCGGCGCGCGTGGTGATGCAGGACTTCACCGGCGTTCCGTGTGTCGTCGACCTCGCCGCGATGCGCGACGCGATGAGCGTCCTGGGCGGCGACCCGGCCCTGATCAACCCGCTGGTGCCGGCCGACCTGGTGATCGACCACTCGGTTCAGGTCGACCGCTTCGGCGACGGGGGCGCCTTCGCGGCCAACGTGGAGCGCGAGTACGAGCGCAACCGCGAGCGCTACACGCTCCTGCGCTGGGCGCAGCAGGCGTTCCGCGACTTCCGCACCGTGCCCCCCGGCACCGGGATCGTGCACCAGGTGAACCTGGAGTTCCTCTCACCGGTCGTGCAGGCGCGTCTCGTGGACGGCGAGCTGACGGCCTTCCCCGACACCCTGGTGGGGACCGACTCGCCCACCACGATGATCAACGGCGTGGGCGTGCTCGGCTTCGGCGTCGGCGGCATCGAGGCCGAGGCGGTGCTCCTGGGCCAGCCGCTCTCCCAGCCCACGCCGACCGTGATCGGGCTCAAGATGATCGGCCGCATGGGACCCGGCACGACGGCGACGGATCTCGTGCTGACGGTCACCGAGATGCTCCGCGCCCACGGGGTGGTGGGCAAGTTCGTGGAGCTCTACGGCGCGGGGCTGTCGTCGCTCACCCTCGCCGACCGCGCGACCATCTCGAACATGTCGCCCGAGTTCGGCGCCACGGCGACGATGTTCCCGATCGACGACGAGACCCTGCGGTACATGGAGACCACCGGCCGCCCGGCGGAGGCCATCGCCCTCACCGAGGCCTACGCGAAGGCGCAGGCGCTCTTCCGCACCGACGCCGACCCGGACCCCGAGTTCGACGAGGCCCTCGAGCTGGACCTCTCCACGGTGGTCCCGAGCCTCGCGGGCCCGCGCCGGCCGCAGGATCGCGTGGTCCTGGGCTCCGTGGCCGAGGAGTTCCGCTCGACCTACACCGACGGCCTCGTGGCCAACGGCGCGGGTCCGCACTACACCCCGGTGGAGGTGAGCCTGGAGGGCGAGAGCTTCCCGCTGCAGACCGGATCGGTCGCGATCGCGGCCATCACCAGCTGCACCAACACCTCGAACCCGTCGGTGATGGTGGGCGCCGGCCTGCTCGCGAAGAAGGCCGTCGAGCGCGGCCTGACCACCCCGCCCTGGGTGAAGACCAGCCTCGCCCCCGGGAGCCGGGCCGTGACCGGCTACCTCGACCGCGCCGGCCTGACGCCGTTCCTCAACGAGCTGCGCTTCGACCTGGTGGGCTACGGCTGCACCACCTGTATCGGCAACTCCGGCCCCCTGGCCGCGCCGATCGAGGAGGCCATCGAGCAGAACGGCCTCGTCGCCGCGGCGGTGCTCTCGGGCAACCGCAACTTCGAGGGGCGCATCCATCCCCACATCCGCGCCAGCTACCTCGCATCGCCGCCCCTGGTCGTCGCCTACGCCCTCGCCGGCCGGGTGGACATCGACCTGACCTGCGAGCCGCTCGGCGAGGGCTCCGACGGTGAGCCGGTCTATCTCTCCGACATCTGGCCGACCTCCGAGGAGATCGCCGACGTCATCGGCGTCTCGGTGGACCGGGCGCTCTTCTCCGACAGCTACTCCACCGTGTTCGAGGGCGACGAGCGCTGGCGCGCCCTGCCGGTGCCCGATGGCGACACCTACGCCTGGGACCCGGAGTCGACCTACGTCCAGCTCCCGCCGTTCTTCGCGGGGCTGACGCCCGACCCCGAGCCGGTGACCGACATCACGGGGGCGCGGGCGCTCGCGGTGCTGGGCGACTCGATCACCACCGACCACATCTCCCCCGCCGGGAGCATCCCTGCCAGCTCGCCTGCCGGGCGCTACCTGGTGGAGCACGGGGTGGAGCCGCGCGACTTCAACAGCTTCGGGTCGCGCCGCGGCAACCACGAGGTGATGATGCGCGGCACCTTCGGGAACATCCGGCTGCGCAATGCCCTCGCGGGGGGGGTGGAGGGCAACTGGACCGAGTACCTGCCCACCGGCGAGATCACCAGCATCTACGAGGCGGCGATGGCGTATCAGGCCGCCGACACCCCCCTGGTGGTGCTGGCCGGCGCCCTCTACGGCAACGGGTCGAGCCGCGACTGGGCCGCCAAGGGGACCCTGCTGCTGGGGGTGCGGGCGGTCGTGGCGAAGTCGTTCGAGCGCATCCACCGCGGCAACCTGGTGGGGATGGGCGTGCTGCCGCTCCAGTTCCGCGAGGGCGAGGGCGTGGACGAGCTGGGCCTGACCGGGCGCGAGCGATTCGACGTCCGCCTCGCCGGGCTCGTTCCCCGCGAGGAGCTGACCGTGAGCTTCACCCGGGAGGACGGTACGACGGGCTCGTTCCAGGCCCTGGCGCGCATCGACGGGCCCACGGACCTGCGCTACCTGGAGAACGGCGGGATCCTGCCCACCGTGCTGCGCCGCCTCTACCGGGAGAGCACCTCCTAGCCCGGCGTCGGGGCCTCAACTCCTCCGGCCCCAGGGCTTCATCACCGAGAGCACCGTCGCGACGATCAGGAGGAGGGTTCCCACCGTCGTCGCGCCGATGATCGGATGGGCGACGTCGCCGACCCCGTCCGATGCCAGCGTCGACAACGACCGCGTCGTCGCCTCGTCGGCCGCCTCCTGGATGCGGCGGTTGACCAGCACCGTTCCTCCGGCGAGGAGCGCGATGGTGATGGCGAGCTTCGCCATCACCCACCAGTGGCGCAGGACGCCCCACTTGGTGCCCCACCCGAGCAGCAGTCCCGTGGCCAGGGTCGCCGCGGCCGTCGGGATGATGAAGGCCGCGCCCAGCACCCCGGCCGCCACGTAGGCGGCCCTCAGCGTCTCCGGATCCCCGGTCGCGACGCCGGTGACGCCCAGCGTCAGGAGCGCCACCTCGAGGCCGATCCAGCCCACGGAGACCACGATGTGTGCCACCAGGGCGATGCGCCGCCCGCGAGGTGAGAGCCAGGGGCGGCGGGGCGGCGGCGAGGACTCCATGCCCGGTCACGCTAGGCGCGGCCGGGGCCGGGATCGTCGCCCCGCGGTGGTGACCTGGGGCTCCCCCCGAGGGGGGACTACCCGAAGCGGCCGGTGATGTAGTCCTGGGTCCGCTTGTCGGTCGGCGCCGTGAAGATCTGCTCCGTCTCGCCCTGCTCCGCGAGGACGCCGTAACGCTCGCCCTGCTCCAGGCCCGCCACGGTGAAGAAGGCGGTCTTGTGGGAGACCCGCGCCGCCTGCTGCATGTTGTGGGTCACGATCACGATCGTGTACTGCTTGACGAGGTCCTGCATCAGGTCCTCGATCGCGAGCGTCGAGATCGGGTCGAGCGCGGAGCACGGCTCGTCCATCAGGATCACCTCGGGCTCGACCGCGATCGCGCGGGCGATGCACAGGCGCTGCTGCTGGCCGCCCGAGAGGGCGAAGGCGTCCTGGTTGAGCTTGTCCTTGACCTCGTCCCAGAGGGCCGCCCTGCGCAGGACCTGCTCGACCAGGTCGTCGCTCGGCTTGATGCCGTTGACCTTCATCCCGAACGCGAGGTTGTCCCTGATGGACTTCGGGAACGGGTTGGGCTTCTGGAAGACCATCCCGATGCGCCGGCGCAGATCGACCGCGTCGACGTCCGACGCGTAGAGGTCCTCGCCGTGGAACTCGAGCCTCCCCTTCACGTTGGTGCCGGGGATCAGGTCGTTCATGCGGTTGAGGCACCGCAGGAAGGTCGACTTGCCGCACCCGGACGGACCGATGAGGGCCGTGATCTCGTTGCGCCCGATCTCGAGGGAGACCTGGCTCAGCGCCTGCGCCTTGCCGTAGAAGAAGTCGAGCTCGACCGCTCGGAAGACGACCTTGTGGCTGCCGGAGGGCTTCGGGCGTGCGGCGACCTCGAGCGCGCCGATGCGCACCTCGCCCGTGCCCGTGTCGGTGGCCGTGGTCGTGTCGGGCGTTGCGGGGGTGTCGGACACGCGGGTGGTCTCCTTACCAGCGTCGGCTGAACTTGTTGCGCAGGAAGATCGCGACGGCGTTCATCACGATCAGCACGGCAAGAAGCACGATTATGCCTGCAGCGGCGAGTTCTTGGAATGCCGCCTGCGGCCGGTCGGTCCAGTCGAAAATCTGGAGGGGCATCGCGAAGAGCGGCGTGTCGTTCGCGTTGAGGGGATTGATGCTGGGCATCTGGGTGCCGAACGCGATGCCGCCGACCACGATCAGGGGGGCCGCCTCGCCGATGGCGCGCGACAGGGCCAGGATCGTGCCGGTCAGCATCCCGGGGAGCGCGGCGGGCACGGTCTGGCGCGAGACGGCCTGCCACCGGGTGGCGCCCAGCGCCATCGCGCCCTGCTCGATCGACACCGGCACCGCCCGGATCGCCTCGCGGCTGGCGATGATGATGATCGGCAGCACGAGCAGCGCCAGCGTCAGCCCTCCGGCGAGCAGCGACTTGTTGAAGCCGATGAAGGTGACGAACAGGGCCAGGCCGAGCAACCCGTAGATGATCGACGGCACCGCGGCCAGGTTGGAGATGTTGACCTCGACGGCGCGGGTCACCGGGGGGCCGACGCGCGCCCACAGAAAGCTCGCCCCCACCCCGACGCGCTGCAGCAGCAGGCGGGGCCCGCCGACGCCGGCGACCTGCATCTCCTCCAGGCGGCGGCGGCGCTGCATCGCGACGCCGGTGAGCTGGGGGCGGCTGAGCGAGGCGAACTTCTCGAGGTAGATGGCCGCCGCGAAGCCGACCGGGATCGCGACGACGATGACGATGGTCATCAGCACGATCGAGCCCCGCAGCGCCGAGGCGAAGCCTGCCTTGTCGGCGCTGGTCGACACCGGGTCGGTGATGAAGCTCCACGTCAGGTCCCCGATGCCCGAGGTGAGGATCGAGATGAACAACCAGGCCAGCGCGCCGAGCGCGATCAGCACCGCCGCCAGCGCGCCGGCGTGGAAGAGGGCGTCGGCAGGCCGGATCCGCTTCCTGCGAAGGGGCCGGCGCTCGGCGAGCTCGCCCGGGAGGGTCGGTGTCTCGGTCGACATTGCTCCCTCCCTACTGGTAGACGGTCCGGAAGCGGCGTACGAAGCGCAGCGCGATGATGTTGATGATCAGTGTGACCACGAAGAGCAGGATGCCGACCGCGAAGATCGACTCGTACTGCGTGGTGCCGCGGCTGGCCTCGCCCTTGGAGATCGCGACGATGTAGGCCGTGATCGTCTGCATGGGCTGGGTCGGGTCGTCGGTCAGGTTCGGCTGCGTCCCGGCCGCCAGCGTGACGGCCATCGTCTCGCCGACCGCGCGCGAGACGCCGAGGACGATCGACGCCATGACGCCCGAGAGCGCGGCGGGCAGCACGATGCGGGTGGCGACCACGCGCTTGGTGGCCCCCATCCCGTACGCGCCCTCGCGCATCGAGCTCGGAACGGCCCGCAGGGCGTCCTCCGACAGGGAGCTGATCAGCGGCGTGATCAGGAGGCCCACGACGATGCCCGCCGACAGGGCGCTGAAGATCTGGTTGGGGCTGAGGATGCCCAGGTTCTGCAGCGCCGGCGTCAGGGAGTCGAGCGCGAAGAAGCCGAGCACGATCGTGGGCATGCCCGCGAGCAGCTCGAGGATCGGCTTGACCGTGCGGCGCACCGGCTCGGCCGCGTACTCGGAGAGGTAGATGGCCGCGCCGAGGCCGAGCGGCACGGCGACGACGGCGGCGATCGCCGCGATCCAGAGCGACCCGGCGAGCAGCGGCAGCACGCCGAACTCGTCGGCGTTGGGCTGCCAAGTGGTCCCCGTGAGGAAGTCGCCGAGGCCGACCTCCTGGAAGAAGGGCAGGCCTTCCCCCAGGAGGGTCACGACGATCCCCACGGTGACGAGCACCGAGACAAGTGCCGCCGCCGCCAGGAGCAGCAGCGTCAACTGCTCTAGGGGGCGGCGGCGGGACCTGCGCAGACCGGCCGGATCCGGCAGCGGGGTGGGTCCGGCGGTCGTCACGTGCGGAGCCTAACCCAGCTTCGCAAGGCCCTCGTCAAGGGCCTCCTGGGGGGCCGGCACGAACTGCTGCTCCTCGGAGAGCGTGGTGGCGTTCTCGAGGTAGTACTGGACGAAGGCCTTCACCTCGGGCTTCGCCAGCGAGGCGGTGCTGGCGTAGATGAACAGCGGACGCGACAGCGGGTAGGTGCCGTCGGTGATGGTCTCGGCGGTCGGCTTGACGCCGTCGATCGAGAAGTCCTTCAGCGTGTCCGTGTTCTCCTCGAAGTACGTGTAGCCGAAGTAGCCGAGGCCGCCCGGCGCGCTCTGCACGGCTCGGACGGTGACGTTGTCGTCGGCCGACGCCGAGTAGTCCTGGCGCGGCTCGATGACCTCGCCAGCGGCGTCCTCACCGAGGACCTCCTCGTTGAAGAAGTCGTAGGTGCCCGACTGCGAGTCTGGGCCCGCGAGCGTCAGCGCGAGGTCGTTGAAGCTGCCCGCCGGGGGGATGGCGTCCCAGTTGCTGATCTTCGAGTCGGGGCCCCAGATCGCCGCGAGCTGCTTGATCGTGAGGTCCTCGCCGCCCACGTCCGAGTCGATGCCCGTGACGAGGGTGATGCCGTCCGATGCGACGCGGAACTCCTCGTAGGTGACCCCGCCCGTTTCGCAGGCGGCGATCTCCTCGTCGTTGATCGCGCGGGAGGCGTCCGAGATGTCGGTCTCCCCCGCGCAGAAGAGCTCGAAGCCGCCGCCGGTGCCCGACGTGCCGACGGTGATGTCCACGTCCGGGTTCTCCCCGTTGAAGGCCTCGGCGGCCGCGGAGGTGAGGGGCCCGACGGTCGAGGAGCCGTCGATTGCGATGTTCCCGGAGAGATCGGACCCGGCGGCGGCGGTCCCGGAGGACGTGTCGTCATCGTCGCCGCAGCCGGCCGCCACGAGCGTTCCTAGGGCCAATGCCGTCGCGGCGATCGCCACGGCGAGTCGGCGTCCACGTGCCATCTGGTGGTGCTCCTCTCGGTCAGGGGCGGGTCCCGCCCGAGGGCGGGCCCGTGGGCCGCGGCGAACGTAACCCAGGCCCGGCGAGGCACGGGTGACTTTCCCGTGACCCTCCGGTGAACGACTTGTGAACACGGGGCCCGGGCATACTTCGCCGGTGGCCCAGTACGCCGGCATGGCACATGGCGCGCCCTCGGACGCCGTGCGCCGCATCCTCGACCGCTACCGCCGCCTCGCGGTGGTGGGCCTGTCGCCGCGCCCCGAGCGCCCGAGCCACCGCGCGATGGTCCACATGGTCGCCAACGGCTACGAGATCATCCCCGTGAACCCGACCTGCGACGAGGTGCTGGGGCGGCCGTGCGTGGCCTCCCTGGAGGAGGCCGCCGCCCAGGGGCCCCTCGAGATCGTGGACGTCTTCCGGCGTCCGGAGGACGTGCCGCCGGTGGTGGACGAGGCCATCGCGCTGGGCGCGAAGGTCGTCTGGATGCAGCTCGGCATCTCCGAGCCGGAGTCGGCGGCGCGCGCGCGTGACGCCGGCCTGGAGGTGGTGCAGGACCGCTGCGTCAAGATGGAGCACTGCCGCTTCTTCGGCGGTCTCAACGTGGTCGGGCTGTCCACCGGTGTGGTGGGCTCGCGCCGGATGGAGCCCTTCGTCCCGTGAGCTCCCAGGGCCGCGACTACG